>DAHXJB010000269.1:0-2181 GCA_027372455.1 Chloroflexota bacterium
GGGGCTTTGGCCTGTGGTGGCTCGCCGCATCGATTCTCCTGCTCAGGCGCTACCTCGGGGGTGGGGGGCTGCCTTACGGAATCGGCTGGTGGGCCTTCACTTTCCCTGTCGGGGCTTACACCGTGGACACCCTGACCCTGGGGCGAGTTTTCAGTGTGGGTGCCCTGGAGTGGTTCGGCGTCCTGCTGTTCCTGCTGCTGGGAGTTTTCTGGCTCGTGGTCACGATACGCACGCTGATTGGGATGGGTACTGGCGAGGCCTGGAGGCGCTAAGAACCTATCCGATGACCACAAAGGCACGAAGAGCACCAAGGATTTATTCGGGGATTCCGTAGTGTTCCCTGGTGTTCTTGGTGACCTGGTGGTGAGTTCTCGGACGGGCCCCGAGCAGGGGCCCAGGGGAGATTTACAGATGGCGAGAGTGTTACCTGTCAACGTGAAGTGCACGGCGGAGGAGTGCGAGCGGACCGTTGCCATGGCTCGGGACCTCCACCCGATCCTTGATGATCTTCGGGCCGTGTCGGATCGCGCTCGGGTATTTCAAGCCCTGGGCAATGAGACGCGCCTTCAGATCCTGGGGCTGCTTTCAGTGCGGGACATGTGCGCCTGCAATCTGGTGGAGGCACTGGATATTGCCGGCTCGACCCTTGCACATCACCTGAGGATGCTGGAGGATGCGGGGCTCGTCTCAGCCAGGCAGGAGGGTAAGTTCACCATCTACGCCCTCAACGAGACACCGCTTCGGCAGCACCGCGTCCTGGACGCCCCCGATTCCTCTTGGGAAGAGGATCACGGATAATCCGAACTGCATGGGCACAACCTGAGCACAGAAGTTGCAAACCAGAAAGTCGTGCCCTCCAGATCATGCCGGCTCTTGGGTGGTCGTTCGACAGGATGGATACATGTTGTTGGAGGGTTAGCCCAACTCACCGGAGTAGGCACGACATGTCTTATCTTCCCGACGTTTACAAACACTTCAATCAGGACCATCCGGACGTCGCCAAACTGTTCGATGAGCTCGCCTGGGCATACGAGGTAATCGCCGCTGCCGCTGCCCAGGAGCCGGTCTAAAGTAAAGCGGCCACCAAACCCGCGGGGTCTTTGACCCGTGGTCCTGAACTGGCGCGCCGTGATCCCCCCGAGCCCCCGCAGGTTTCATCCTGGCTTTGGTCAAGGCGCCCGTGTAGACTAGGTCACGACGCCCCGGCATCTCCCTCCGCATTTGGCTGGGAGTCACTCGGTTCGTACCGCGCTCGCAACCCGTCGAGGAAGATGCCGACCAGCTGCTCGGCGAGTTCCTCGTGGGATGCCGCCTCTCCTCCGGGGAAGTCCATCATCTCATTGAACACAAAGGCGGTGATGGTGGCCCCGGCGATGGCTGGGAGCAGGACGCGCGGGTTGAACGGACGGAGCTCTCCTGTCGCAAGGGCTCGCTGCGCCAGGGGCACCAGGGAGGCCACGAGATGGACGGTCACCTCGTTGAGATAGCCTGTGCGAAGCTCCTCGTCGTTGATCAGCTCCGGCACCACCACCTTCAACAGCTGCTGGTTTCGCTCCAGCATGTCCAGGCGATCGCGGAGAAACGCCATTGCCAGGGAGGAAAGATCGCTAGATTCGGGCTTCGCGTAGACCTGTGCAATGGACTCGGTGGTGATCCGGTCGATGATGGCCAGCAGCAACTCTCGCTTGCTCCCGAAGTAGTGGTAGATCAGGCCCTCGGACAGCCCCGCCTCGTCGGCGATCTGCTTGGTTCGAGCCTGATGGTAGCCCTGTCGGGCGAAGACAGCTGCCGCGGCCTCGAGGATCTCGGCGCGTCGCTCCTCGGCGCGTTCGGTGTCGTATCGGGGTCTCCCTACAGCTCTGCCCACAACCGCTGAACCTCCGCTTAGCAAGTGTGCCGACATGCCCATAATAGCGCACCCCAACCGGCAGTCAATGGCTTATGTGAGCGCTCACTCAATGCATGCCCATTTCGGCCATAACGGGCGGTCGACGTTGTCCACTATATTGACAACTGTCAATGTAGTGCTATCGTGGACCCATGAAAGCGGTCACGATGCTCAAGCAGCAGGGCGTGGATTGCTGCGCACGTGGGAGTTCGCACAGCGAACGCCCGCGCCCGGCGCTCGACGATGGCGTGAAGCTGTTCAAGGCCCTGGCCGACGAAACCCGGCTCAACATC
>DAHXJB010000275.1:0-4904 GCA_027372455.1 Chloroflexota bacterium
CAGTTCACACCGGCCGCCAGGACCATCGCCAGGTAGATCGCGTTGATCGTCTTGCGCTCCGGAAGCCCAAAGGAGACGTTGCTTGCCCCGAGGGTCATGTTGCAGCCCAACTCCCGACGCACCAGCCGGACTGTCTCCAAGGTTACGGCTGCCGCCGTGCTGTCGGTCCCAACCGTCATGCATGCGCAGTCGACGATGACGTCTTCCCGAGGGATCCCCATCGACTCCGCCCTGCCAACGATCCTCTTGGCGATCTCCAGCCTGACTAATGGATCGCTTGGGATGCCGGTTTCATCCATCAAGAGGGCCACCACCGCGGTGCCATGTTTCTTCACCAGAGGAAGGATCTCGTCCATCTTGCTCGGCTCGCCCGTGACAGAGCTGAGCAGGATCTTGCCCTTGTAGACGCTGAGGGCAGCTTCCATCACCTCGGGATTGGCGCTATCCAGGCAGATGGGGACATCCACCGTCTCCATCACCGCCTTCACGGCTTCCCTGACCATCCGGGGCTCGTCCACCCCGGGATATCCCACATTGACGTCCAGCACCTGAGCTCCAGCCTGGACCTGGGATAAGGCCTCGTGGCGAACCATCTCCACGTCACCCAAAATCAGGGCCTCCCCGAGTTTCTTCCGTGCCGTCGGGTTGATCCTCTCGCCTATCATGACGGTGCGGGATTCCGGGGAGATGGTGACGGTCTTGCTCGAACTGGACAGCTTGGTAATCATGCCCGTGACTCCTTGGCGATCTTATGAATCTTGAGGTTTCGTTGGTACCGATATCGACCCGAATCGTCGAGTGCGTCCAGGCCAGGAGCTTGTTCTCGGCTCTGGGCTCCGCGGACTCTCTACTCCTATCGAATGTGGAGCAAGCCGTAGTGGAGCCGCATATGGACAGGTCAATGCAACTGCAAATCGTACCCCCGGGGCAGCCCGATGTCAAAGAGACAGCGGGTAGCTGCCATACTGGTGGTAGAGCTCCGCTGTCCGGGCGATGCGATGGAAGATGGCATCGGTTGGAGCATTGTCTCCGAAACCCAGGATAAATCTGTGACCCGGCGCCACGGCTCGGAAGAGATCCAGCAGGTTCCTCTCGAACTCTTCGTCGGAGAAGGTGCTGGTAAGCATGATGCCCGGGATTCCTCCCCACATGGTGACTTTCTCGCCCCAGAGCTCTCGAGTGTGCCCCACATCGATAGAGGTCATGGGAGCGGGGGTTATGGCTTCCGCGACGTCCAGGTCGCAATCGAGGAGCTGAACCAGCAATTTGCGCATGTCGCCGTCGCAGTGCGCTGCCATCAGTTTGCCGCCACGATGCAGGATGCCGGCTGCTTCCCGATAGAATGGCGCGAAGTACTTCTCGAAGATGGGCGGCGGGGTGATTCCCTCATCGTAGTTGCCACCCACCTCAATGACTTCGGCCGGGCAGAGCGCGCCCAACTTGATGATCGCTCGTTGTTGCTCCAGCAGGGCCTCGTGCAGCTTCTCTACCTTGTCTGGATGGTCGTAGATCTGATAGTAGAAGGTTTCGTATCCCATGAACTGCCGCATGATCTGGTGCATAGCGAGCCATCCAGAGTAGGGCAGGGCCAATCCGTTCTCACCTATTGCCTCTACCACCTTGGCGTACTCGTCGAAGTTCTCCACGACCCGTGTGTGCTCGAACAGATACTGGAGAGCGTCGTAGTCTCTCTCGTCCTTGAACTCGTGTTCCACCTGCGCGCCGGTGACGTCGGCATCCTTTATCTCGTCGGCCAGGACGTTGCGGGAGCGCAGCGTCCCGTACGGTGTCACATACTCAACGGTGAACTCCGTGGGGGTGGAGCTCTTGCGAACCTCTAACCCCTCATATTCCAGCTTGTAGAAGGACGTACTCCAGGCGCCGAACCCGAAAATGCCGATTCCCAACTCCCGCTGGATGTCCCAAAGGCTCCAGCCCTGGAATCTCTCGGGAAGGGTGCCTCGATTGTAGTTGTAGTAGTACCACAGGTCCATGCGCCCGATGAAGGGGATACGGTCTGGATGTTCGCCCCTTATGGCGGCGATGGCCCGTTGGCGTGGAGTCATGGTCATGGTCTCTTCACCCTAGCTACCGCCTTCCGGTGGTCTGAACTGATCCGCGTTATATGAACTACGAACGAAGGGTCCGGAGGCCACCAGCAGGAAGCCCATGCTCTCGCCCTCAGCCTTCAAGCGATCGAAGGCGTCGGGTGGGTAGTACCGCTGCACCTCCAGGTGAGCCCTCGATGGACGAAGATACTGGCCAACGGTGAAGACATCGCATCCAACCGCTCGCAGATCCTGCATCACCTGGGCAATCTCCTCTTCGGTTTCTCCGATCCCCACCATCAAACCAGACTTGGTATAGCCCCGAGCCAAGCCTCGCTTAGCTCGGGCCAGCAGTTCGACCGATCTAGCGTAATTACCCTGGGGCCGAACGGTGGGGAAGAGGCGCGGCACCGTTTCCACGTTGTGATTCAGAATGTCGGGGCCAGCCTCCAGAACGGTCACGAGGCCGGCCTCGGAACCGCCGAAGTCAGGTATCAGCACTTCGATCAGAGCAGATGGAGAACGCCGCCGAATGGCTTGGATGGTCCGCGCGAAGTGGGCCGACCCTCCGTCGGGAAGGTCATCTCTCGTAACCGAGGTCACGACCACGTGCCGTAGCCCGAGGTTCGCCGCGGTCTCGGCCACGCGTTCGGGTTCATCCGGGTCCAAAGGCGAGGGGAAGCCCGAAGAGATGGCGCAGTAGCCGCAGTGGCGAGTGCAAACCTCTCCCATGATCAAGAATGTTGCGGTTCGCCTGGAGAAGCACTCGCCAAGATTAGGGCACATGGCGTCTTCACACACGGTGTGAAGGCTCTGTTGGCGCAGCAGGGCCCGCACCTCCGCCACGGCGGCGGTGGCCAGGAGCCGCTTGATCAGCCACGGGGGTTTGCGCAGACTCTCCAAGGGATATCTCCTAATCCTCGTCCCACCGCTTCGCGAAGTGGTCCTTGCTGAGGAAGGTGTTTGACCAGGAAGAGGTGTCGCGCAGGCTTCCGTCCCTGAACACTGGTTGTCTCTCCAGCATCTTCTCGGCTTCGCCATAGGGTTTCAGCCGATCGTAAGCCCTGGCCCAAATGCACTCTTTTTCCGTGGCCTCACAAATCCCCTGATGGGAGCCGCCACAAGGGCCGTTCCTCTGGTTCTTTGCGCACTGGGACATTGGACAGAGATAGGCCACATCTGGCAGCGAGCAGTCGCCGCAGTTGCGGCAATCGTAGAGAGGGATCTTGGCCGCCTGTTCGGCCGTTTCCATGAACCCCTTGACGTTCTTGTGGTTTTCGACTTTCGAGTAGACTCCCTTGGCGAAGGCGAATCCTCGGGACTCGGGGTCGAACAGGTGTCCGTGGAAGTAGCGGCTGACCTTATAAAAAGCCGGCACCTTGGATCGAAGCTGCCGCTGCCCCTCTGGAGTCAACGAGACGAGGTACCGGCGGTTGATCTGGGCGGAGCTGAGGCCCGTCTCTGGGTCCTGTTCGAAGAAGTAGAACTCGTTGGGCTGTGGGTATTGCATCTCCTTGGCGAAAAGCTTCCAGTCGTCTGGCGCAAAGGAATCGGCCAGCTCGAAGATCGCGGAGAACTCCTGGGCGTCCTTGGGACCGGACAGATAGGCACCGCGATAGCCCAGACCCTTCAGAACAGCGATCTGCTTGGCAGCAAACTCCCTGAAGAAGGCCTTGCCTTTATCGGGCGAGTTGAACTGCTTCTCCGCTTCGGCCAGCAGGGCATCGCTGCATATCGCCCCTGCTACCATCCCCTTGTTGAAGTAGCGCGCAACCGCACGATTGAGCAGGTAGACGTTGGCCATCACCGGCACGGTGAGCTGTTTCAGCTCCATGTATCTCAGCAGTTCGTCGAACTTGCGCGAGTCGTAGCCAAGCTGAGTGATGACGAACTCGGCACCGCTGGCGACCTTGCGCGCGAGCTTGTAGAACTGAGGCATCAGCTCGCGCTCCTGCTGCTTGAACGGGGATACGGCACAGCCCAGGAAGAACTGCGTCTTACGGAGCCGGTATTGCTGATCCTTAGGGGTTGGGGCGTGAAGTCCACGGTTCATCTCGTGGAGCATGGTGATCAGCCCCACGGAATCGATGTCGAATACCGGCGCAGCCTGTCCCCTATACCCCTCCACGGGATAGTCACCCGACAGGCAGAGGATATTGTCGAAACCGGCGCTGGCCAGGGCCCATGCCCGACTCTCCAGCCCGCACCGGTTGGCATCCTTGCACGACAGATGGATGATTGCCTGCTGCTTTCGCTCTTCCAGCAGCAGGCCCAAGGACTCAGGGGAAACCTTGGGAGCCCCACCGGCGTTGTCTGTAATGCTGAGGGCGTGCGCGATCCCCGATCCGGCTAGATCTCCGGCCAAGGCGATCACCCGAGCTGCATCGTTCTCGACCAGAGGGCCCCGTGTCGGCACCAACTCGGCGATCCGCACAAATGTGTTGGTTTCTGTCAGTAGCGAGCGAAGCGTTTGTGATTGACCTGGGCTATCCATGGGTAACTCCTGTCCGATTGCTCCTGGCGCATTAGACATCGCGTGTCTCCTCCATGCTTTGAGGCTTCACCCCAGCTTCAGGGTTTGGCTGCTCCGGCCTTGCTCGCCGGCTATTATGCCACCAAGTCACTGGCGTTTGAAGCGGTGCCTGTTGCGCCGCGGTTTCGTTCGGGCAGCTTCTTTTCGCCTACGCGACCAACTGCTTGGCGAGGCCGACGGCACCGGTGGCATCGGGGGCGTAGAAGCCGGCCCCAACCTCCTCGGCAAAGCGCTGCGTCACGGGTGCCCCACCTACCCCGATCTTCACTCCCTCTCGCAGCCCTGCCGCCTTCAGCGCCGCCACCGTCTCCTTCATCGAGAGC
>DAHXJB010000276.1:0-3400 GCA_027372455.1 Chloroflexota bacterium
AGCAACCCACCCACCCTCGCCGCGCTTGTGCGGCCTCTCCAGGGGGAGAGGCGGTACGTAGCACCCCCTCCCCGCAGCGGGGAGGGGGATGGGGGTGGGGTCACCTCCCAAGAGGCAGGGTGGCTTTCTCCAACACGGAGGTGAGCGCGATGAGGTTTTCGTTGGAGACGAGGTTCTCGGTGGACATCGCTATCGCCAGCCTCTCGCCGGTGCCGGCTTCCTGGAGCAGGCTGTAGGCCAGCTCCTTCGTCGCCTCGGGTCCCAACGCGTAGATGCCACCGGGGAAGCCCAACCAGATGGTCTTGTCGCGCCAGGCCGCCAAAGCCTCGCGCAGGGGCAGGTCTCCCATGGGGATAGGGTGGAACGCCTCGATGATGTCGATCGGTGTCTTCGCTATCAGATCCTTCAGACAGGCCAGTCTTCCGTCCATGTGCACGGCGAGCGGTTTCCCGAGGGCGTGAAGCGGCCCCGCGAGCTTCTCGTACTCCGGCATGCTGTACTTCTCGAACAGTTTCGGGGTCACCAACTGGCCGTCGATGTTATCGCCCAACCATGCGATGGGTGCCGGAGATCTGGCGGCGATTTCGTACATCGGCTCTCGGCTCTTCGAGATGGCCTGGCAAAGATCGTCGAACAGGTCGGGGTAGTCGGCGATATGGAAGAAGCAGCGACCACCGTCGCTACCCACCCAGTTGATCATCAAGGTTTGGAAGGGGGAGTGGGGGAGGCTGTCCACGACCAGGCCATCTTCGCCGAGCCAGTCCATCGCCTGCTCGATGGGAAAGTAGTCCGCCACGTACTCGGTATGCTCCACGATGTACTTGGCGACGGCGTAGTCCTTCGGTTCCTTGATCCTCCTGGAGACCAACCAGGGGGTGACGTCCATCCAGCTGCGGTTGGCGTGCCACTGGAAGGTACCCGCTTCTCTCACTTCGTCCTCGTGGATACTGCCGACCGGGGTGGAGAAGGTGCGTCGAATGACCTTTCTGCCGTCGACGACGACGGTCTGCTCGGTGATGTCGACGTCGTGCAGCACCTCCACGTATGGGGGACGTGCCCAGCAGATGCCCATGCCACGGTTGCGACACTCGCGCTCGGCCCAGCCGGTCTGCATGTGGCGCCACCAGTGGAAGAAGGGCAGTTTGTCAGCGCGGTGCCCCTGCACAGACGCCATTATCCTCTCTCGGCGGGTCATCTCGCCCACGATAGATGCCTCCTGTAACGGTATTTTGCACAGTGGTCTTGAAGGGTGTCACCCTGAGTACCTCAGGGTTCCGGGAACCCTGTGCGAAGCACAGAAACTTGAAGTTTCTGAACAGCCCCACCTGTACAGCTTGGTGCCCATCCTGTCATGCTGAGCGATAGCGAAGGATCTCCAGTGACGGGGAGATGCTTCGCTCCGCTCAGCATGACAGTAGCTGCCACCTTCAACGTGGCAGCGTACTCAGCTCCCCGACGCGCCCGCGACTGCCACATCCTCCGCGAGCACCTTCTCCTGCTTCTTCGGCAATGCCAGCGTCAGAAGACTGGTCATGAGGGCGAAGGCGGCGAACATGTAGAACCCGGCGGTCGCGGAGTGGGTGGAATCCGACAGAAAACCGAAGAGATACGGCCCGACGAAGCCGCCGAGATTCCCCACGGAGTTGATCAGCGCGATGCCGATCGCAGCGGTCCCCTCTCCAAGGATCGCCGTGGGCAGCGCCCAGAAGGTACCCACCCAGCTGTATATGCCCATGGCGGCGGTGGAGAGGAGGATGACGCTCAGCACGAGATCCTTCGTGAAAGTCAGAGCGATGAGGGAGATGACCATCACCATCATTGATAGACCAGAGTGAAGACGCCTCTCCATTGCTTTGTCAGAGTGGCGGGCGACAAGCACCATCGCAGTGGCAGCGCATACGAAGGGAATGGCCGAGATCACACCGACCTGCGTGTCGCTGAGCAGGGACGACAGCCCCTTGACGATTTGGGGCATCCACATGCTGAAACCGTTCATGCCGCAGGCGTAGCCGAAATAGGCGAGGGCGAAGTACCAGACCCTGCCGCTCTTCAGCGCCCCCCATTCCGAGATCTTCACGGCCTTGACCCTCGCTGCCTGCTCTGCCGCCAGCTTCGCTGTTAGCCATTCCTTCTCGTCCGCACTGAGGAACTTGGCGTCCCGGGGTCGGTCGACCAAGACGTGGGGGGTCAGGAACCCGAGAAGGACGGCCGGCACACCCTCGAGGATGAACAACCATCGCCATGCGGCCATGCCAAACCAATGAACGTTATCCAGGAGCCAGCCGGACAACGGGTTGCCGAAGATGCTGGCAATGGCCACGCGGGTGATGAAGAGCGAAACCGCCCTGGCGTGATGCTTGGCGGTGAACCAGTAGGTGAAGTAGAGCACGATGCCTGGATAGAAACCCGCTTCGGCAGCTCCAAGCAGGGAGCGGAGAATAGTGAGGTCTGTGGCGCCTCGGGCAAACCCCTCCAGTACCGCCACGATGCCCCAGGTGACCAGAATGCGGGCTATCCAGATTCTCGCCCCAACCCTGTGAAGCATGGCGTTGCTGGGAACTTCGAAAATGAAGTAGAACACGAAGAAGATCCCGGCGAGGGATCCGAACAGCTCGGCCGAGAGGCCGAGGTCCTTGTTCATGGTTAAGGCAGCGACACCTATGTTTACCCTGTCGATCATCGCGATGATGTAGAGGAGCAAGACGTACGGGATAAGCTTCCACCGCAAGCGACTCATGAGTCGCTCTTCGTCAACTGCAGGACGAGCAGCCATCTTTCGGTCCTCCAATCTGCGTTCTCTCCGGTACATTGTCTCCACATCGCTGGGTTACCTGGGCTAGAGCCTGCCCTTGAGCTGGGCCCAACGGCATCCCGGGCCTCAGGGGGTGCGGTCGGCGTCGAACCGCTAACAGTACCTCTGCGCCGGCATCGAGGGCAGAACAGTTCCGACCGGCGCAGCCATCGCTCATCCTCCTTTCTCGAGTTTCACCCTCACGATTTTGGCGGCCCGGTCGTTCCCAGGACCGCGACCGCAAGGGGTTCTCTTTGTGGGGGGAGAGCTCACCCCCATGTTCCCGGCTGCGATCAAGCGCTCCAACACAGTGAAACTGACACGAACTGTCATGTTGAGCCCCTTTGCCTGTCATGCTGAGCGAAGCGAAGCATCTCCTCGTTCGGACGGAGAGATCCTTCGCTGGCGCTCAGGATGACAGCATAGGCAGCGTACTACGCCACCGCCTGCTCGGCGAGGCCAGCGGCGCCGGTGGCATCGGGGGCGTAGAAGCCGGCCCCAACCTCCTCGGCAAAGCGCTGCGTCACGGGTGCCCCACCTACCCCGATCTTCACTCCCTCTCGCAGCCCTGCCGCCTTCAGCGCCGCCACCGTCTCCTTCATCGAGAGC
>DAHXJB010000143.1:0-3878 GCA_027372455.1 Chloroflexota bacterium
CGAGATGTCGAGGGATATCGGCGTCGTCTTCCAGAACCCGGACGAGCAGCTCACCTGCCTCTACGTCGAGGACGAGATCGCCTTCGGTCCCGAGAACCTCAACATCCCGCGCGCCGAGGTGTGGAATCGGATCGAGGAGGCCTTCGAAATCGTTGGGCTCGGCCAGTACCGCGACAAGGTAGTCCACGGTCTCTCCGGTGGCCAGAAGCAGCGCCTCGCGCTCGCCTCCTGCCTGGCGATGCGCCCGAAGCTGCTGCTGCTCGATGGCCCCATCTCCAACACCGACCCCCTCGGCTCGGAGAACATGCTGGAGATGATCAACCACGTCACGAAGATGCAGGGGCTGACCACCGTGATCGCCGAGTATGACATCGACCGGATCCTCCGGCTGGCCGATCGGGTGGTGGTGCTGGACCGAAACGGCCGGCTGGTGGCCCAGGGGTCACCCCGGGAGGTGTGTAGCAACCTGGACATGCTGGGCGACGAGATCGGACTCTGGACGCCTCAGGTGGCCGAGGCCGCCCGGGAGTTGCTACGGCGGGGCTTCCCGGTGTCCCACTTCCCCCTCTCCGAGGAAGAGGGTGAGAAGATGTTCCGCACGATCCTGGGGCCATCGATCACGCATCCAGCGCCGGGCCAGCGAGACGGCCAGACTCCAGAGGGCACTTCAGGGCTCGCCGGCCGAAAGCCCGTGATCCAGGTGGATCACCTGACCCACGTCTATCCCGACGGCACCGTCGGCAACCGGGACATCAGCTTCGAGATCGGCGAGGGGGAGTTCGTCGCCCTGGTTGGGCAGAACGGCTCGGGCAAGACCACGTGCGCTATGCACCTGGTGGCCATCCACAAGCCCACGACCGGTCGGGTGCTCATCGACGGCAAGGACACCCGGCGGCAGAGGGCCGAGGAGATCACCCGCGACGTGTCTTACGTTTTCCAGTACCCGGAGCACCAGTTCGTCTGCAGCACCGTCGGATCCGAGCTCGCCTTCGGTCTTCGTCGGGAAGGCCGCTTCACCGAGGAGCAGATCCAGAAGCAGGTCGACGCCACCCTTGCGGAGATCGGCCTGACCCACAAACGGGACCGCCATCCCTACATGCTGAGCGTCGGGGAGAAGCGCCGCCTCAGCGTCGCCGTGATGACCATCACCAACCCGAAGATCTTGATCCTGGACGAGCCGACTTACGGCCAGGATCGCCGCTTCACCTACCAGTTGATGGAGTATGTGATGGATCTGAACCGGCGCGGCACGACGGTCCTCTTCATCACTCATAACATGAAGCTGGTGGCGGAGTTCGCCGAACGGGTGCTGATCTTTCACGAGGGGGGACTGGTCTTCGACGGCCGTCCCCGGGCCCTTTTCCCTCAGACGGAACTGGTGCGGCGTACCCAACTGCAGCCGCCCCCCATCTCCTCCTTATCGCTCCGGCTCTTCGGCCCGGAAGGCTACGCCCTCAGCGTCAACGAGTTCGCCGACACCGTCCAGTCACGCCTGGCGCCTCCAACCCCAGCTTCGGCCTAGGCGTGGCAACGCACGGCTCGCATTGGCCGGTCTGCGGCCTCGGTTCCATCTGGCGAGACGCGCCAAGGGGGTCTCCATAAAACTACTGTTGCATGGCTAAGTAGGTCTCTAAGCGGCGGACAGATCCACTATCGAAATCAGGGGCACCTGCCGAAGTTTGAAATGGAGAGTGAAGTCTCTCTTGCGGCATCGCCCTACAGTCTCTCATGTGCGCGTCTGTATCTAGGATTCGACTCATGCCCCGCTATCCCATAGCCGACAGCGATTATCCTGAAGACTGGCTGGGGTTCCACAAATGGTTCCCCAGCGACAAGGCTTGCGCCCTCTACCTTGCTAAACTGCGCTGGCGAGATGGTTTCGTCTGTCCGGTCTGTCAGAGCACTAGCGGCTGGATCACTCATGACAACTGAGCATGCGCTGTAAGAAGTGCGGACGGCGAATCTCCGTGACGGCTGGAACTACCTTTGAGGGCACGAAGAAGGCCTACTTCCGTGGTTTGCCGCAGCATGGTACATGACCAACCAGAAGAATGGGGTGAGCGCTCTAGGCCTCCAAAGAGTGCTCGGCCTCAAGAGTGAGCAGACCGCATGGGCTTGGCTCCACAAGCTGCGGAAGGCGATGGTTAGGCCTGGAAGAGACAAGCTCCGGGGCGAAATCGAGGTTGATGAAACCTTCATCGGCGGGGTAGAGAAGGGCGTCTCAGGAAGGGAGACGAGGACGAAATCTCTGGTGCTAATCCTTGCCGAGATCGTCAAGACTGGAACAGGCCGGATCCGGCTCGTGAAGATCGAGAACGGCAGTGCGGCACAACTCAAGAAGGCGGTAGAAGCAACAGTCCAGGATGGCTCCACGGTCTACACTGACTCTTGGCTGGGCTTCACTGATACCGCTGATCCCAACGACCCCGATAAGGTACTCGCGCTGGATCCGAACAGATACACGCACGTGAAGATCAACATCTCAGCGAGCGGCAAAGAGGCCCACAACCTACTTCCACGGGTTCACAGAGTGGCTGCCCTTCTAAAGCGATGGTGGCTGGGAACCCATCAAGGCTCGATCCGGTCCAGCCACCTCCAGGGATACCTCGACGAATTCACCTTCAGGTTCAATCGTCGCGGCTCCAAGCGGAGAGGTCTCCTCTTCTATCGACTCATTGAACAGGCATTGATGGTCGATCACACCCCGTATAAGCGATTGCTCAATCCGAACAGAAAGGCAACAGTCAGGCGGGTGATGCCCAGCTTCAAGAATCGGAAGCCTCGCCAACTATTGACTGCCTAGAATGGGGTACCCAAAGTGGCTGCTGTGGGCTAGTCACCCCAAGAATGATTTACGGCATCAGACTGATAGCCACTCAGAAATGTCTACGCCAGCTTGCTCGAGAATGTCAGCTAGAAGAGGTACACCAATTACCGACCTGTGCGGATTGGGGATCCTCACGCGGAGAGATCCGCGTTGCATGTAGGAATGCTTCCCTCCCGACTCGGGACCGCTGAAGCCCAATCGCTTCAACCGACGTACCAACTCTCGGTGCGAAACGGGCGTCAGCGGAGGCACTAGGCCACATCCTGGGCCCGAAACAGCACGATTCCATCCACTTCTGGGACATCCAAGTTATGCTGGAAGCTGTAAATCAGCCAGCCCTCCAGAACCTCTTTCAACTCCCTCTCGCACTCTTCCGGCGTGTTGTTGTCCGCCCAAACTCCCTGAAACCCCGGGATTGATCCAAACCAAGTCCCATCTTCGCGCCGCTTATACTGAGCGCGCTTCATTGCAGAGCCTACGTACTTGGCAAACAGGGATTGGTCCCCTACCCACTGGTTCGGCTTCTCTGAACTGGACATTGCCGGCGCCACCTTGCTGGGTAACTGTCTTGCTTGGGCTCGTACTCCTCGTCCTCGCCCCATGGCTGTCCTCCGTGAACTGCCCTTCCTCGTGGCACCATCATATCATAGCCGGCGGTCCCTGTTTCGATTGTCGGTAGTCCTTGCGACGGAGCTCGAGAACCGATGTTCCGACGCGATCAATCCTTAGCATGTAACAGTAGTTTTATGGAGCCCCCCTTCGATTCATAAATTCGCGCGCGTATTCTCGTGCGACCTTTCGCCGGAGAAGCCGTGCTCGTATTCATGAAATCCTGTACCAGGATGCAGATGACCCGTTCGCGAAGCCACTCGGCAAGAGTCTCCGTCGCCTCTCGCTCTTTCTTCGATGGCGCCGCTGCGGCCTCCAGACGACGGGCCATCTCCAAGGGATCATCGTAGAACACGCACCCGTTGGCGCGGAGGAAAACGTCGGCGGCGATGAACGCCGTGCGCTCGTTGGCCTGGACGAAGGCCTGAGCCTGGGAAATGGC
>DAHXJB010000308.1:0-1777 GCA_027372455.1 Chloroflexota bacterium
CCCAGCTGCGGCCTCCTTTTGGGGTGTTAGGCGTTATTTCGCCCGAGCAACACACAGAATCGTAACCATGTGTTGAGGGGAGAAGATGTCCGATCAGGATTCCTTCGTCGAGGAACTCACCGACAAGAGCGATGACTTTTCGCGCTGGTACACCGAGGTGATCCTAAAGGCCCAGATGGCCGACTACGCACCGGTGCGCGGCTGCATGGTCATCCGCCCTTACGGATACGCCCTCTGGGAAAACATGCAGCGGCTGCTGGACGCGCGATTCAAAGTCACAGGTCACGTAAATGCCTACTTCCCCCTGCTGATCCCCGAGAGCCTCCTCGCACGGGAGGCTGAACATGTCGCCGGCTTCGCCCCCGAGGTTGCGTGGGTCACCCAGGGCGGCAGTGAGCCGCTTGAGGAGCGACTGGCGATCCGGCCGACTTCTGAGGCGATCATCGGCCAGATGTATTCCAAGTGGATTCACTCGTGGCGAGATCTGCCTGTGCTGATCAACCAGTGGGCCAACGTTCTACGCTGGGAGAAGGTCACCCGACTCTTCCTTCGCACGACGGAGTTTCTGTGGCAGGAAGGTCACACCGTTCACCGCACGGAAGAAGAGGCCCAGGAGGAGACGCTCAAGATCCTTCAGGTTTACCGCTCCTTCGCCGAGGACGATCTCGCGATCCCTGTGGTCTACGGACAGAAGACCGAGGCGGAGAAGTTCAAGGGAGCCGAGCGCACCTACTCTATCGAGGCGATGCTGGGCGACGGAAAGGCACTGCAGGCCGGCACCTCCCACAATCTCGGCCAGCACTTCGCCAGAGTGTTCGATATCACCTTCCAGGATATGGACGGCGAGCGCAAGTTCGCCTGGCAGACCAGTTGGGGCGTTTCCACCCGGCTGATTGGCGCCATCATCATGGTCCACGGAGACGATTCGGGCCTGATCATGCCGCCTAAGGTGGCTCCGACTCAGATGGTCGTGGTACCGATTTGGCGTAAGGAACCCGAGAAGGAACAGGTAGCCGGCTTCGTGGATCGGCTGAAGGCCAACCTGGGGACCGACATACGCTTCCAGGTGGATTGGGACGACGAGCACACCCCGGGCTGGAAGTTCAACGAGTGGGAGATGCGCGGTGTGCCACTTAGGCTGGAGGTCGGCCCGCGCGACGTCAAGAACAACCAGGTGGTGCTGGTTCGACGGGACACAAGGGCCAAAGAAGTGGTCGCGATCGATGCGGCGCATGGCCGTGTCGTCGAACTGCTAGCTCAGATCCAGAACGATATGCTCCAGAAGGCACGCGAGTTTATGGCTCGGCGGACGTGGAGCGTCGATACCCTCGAGCGGTTTTCGGCCGCGCTCGAGAAAGAACGAGGCTTCCTGCTGGCTCATTGGTGCGGGGACGCCGATTGCGAGGCCAAGATCAAGGAGGAGACCGCAGCCACCATCCGCTGTATCCCTCTGGATGCCGAGGTGGAGGAGGGCAGATGCATCTGGTGTCAAAAGCCCACCACTGGCAAGCGAGTCGTTTTCGGCCGAGCCTACTAGCATCGGAGAACAGCAATCGTATGCCCAGCCTAAAGGAAACCATCGCTGCCCTGGCTGCTCACCAGCGACTCAAGAGCGTCCAGACGAAACAGCTCTCCGATCTTGGCCCCGACCAGGTTGCGGAGTTGAAGACCGTGTGGTCGGGCCTGCCCGATCCCGAGCGGATGAATCTCATCGCAACCCTCCGGCGGCAGGCGGAGGATGACATGCTGATGGATTTCGGGGCCATCTACCGGATGG
>DAHXJB010000318.1:0-1844 GCA_027372455.1 Chloroflexota bacterium
CAGTTGGGACAGGCACTGCGGCATCTACAGCTACAGTCGTCCCCTAGTGGAAGAGATGAGCCACCAGGGGCATGACGTACAGGTGGTTTGCCACATCGATGCAGCGCCAGCGCCGATGGTGCATCCGGTGATCGACCTGGAGCAGCCGGAGTGGTACTCCGCCCTGGAGCAGAAGATCGTTCAGTTGCAGCCCGACGTCGTGCATATCCAGTTCGAGTACGGGCTCTACGCTCGACGACGTCATGGGGCCCCGCGAGGCTCCGGCGCCGCCGATGCCTTTGAGATTGCCACTGCCCTGTTCGGGTGGAAGGTGTCCGGACAGCCGGTGGTGATGACCATGCACTCGGACAACGAGTGTGTGGCCGATCGGTTGGCCTTCATCGACGCCGTGGGGCGTCTGTCGGGTGCTACCATCGTTCACACTCCCTACGCCGCTCGGCCCTCAGGCGAGGTCAGGGTGATCCCTCACATGGTCCCAAAGGTGGCTTACTTCCCGAATGCCAAGGCGCGATTCGGCTATACGCACCGGTTGGTAGTCGGAATGGTGGGGTATCCAGAGTGGTACAAGAGGTATGACTGGTTCGTTCGGCAATGGGCTCAGATCGCGGAGCAGGTCGCGCCCAATGCCCTGCTGGTCGCTGCCTGTGCCCCCAGGCCCGGCAGTGTGGAGGGAGAGAAGTATGGACGGCAGTTGCAGGAGGCCATAGAGGCCAGCCCGAGGAAGGACAGCATCCGGTACATGCCCCTGCTTCTGGACAGCGATGGTTTCATGGAGTTGGTAGCCAGCTTCGATCTGCTGGTGTTGCCCTACCAGTCGGCGGCGGCTTCCGGGCCCTCCATGGTGGCGAGCGCTGTTGGCACTCCGGTGGTGGCAAGCGCCGTCGGGGGGCTGCGCAGCTACGTGGAATCCAGCGGTGCGGGGATATTGGTGGATCCCGAGGACGCTGCTGGCTTCCGCGAGGCGGTGGTGAAGCTGCTTCGGGACGACGCCCTTCGCAGCGAGTTGAGCGACCGTGCCCGTCGCTACGCCGAGGAGGTTTCGGTGGAGCGGACTGCGATACGCCATATCGATCTGTATCGCGAGGTAATCGAGCGAACGAAGTAGCCTTCTCCCTCTCCCTTTGGGAGAGGGTCAGGGTGAGGGCTGTTTCGATGCATCCTCGTGCCCGCGTGCCGGTTGAGAACTGCGCGCCCGCGATGGTGGTGTTATAATTGGTTCCTCTTCCCGTCCGTTCCGCTCATGACGCACGTACGTCTAGCAGGATGGTTGGCAGGAGTGGAGAAGGGATCAGCCACATCGAGGAGGGCTCACGTTCCCATGACGATTACTAACCAGAGGCGATCCGATGTCTCCCCCTTCCTTGCCATGGAGGTACTGGAGGAAGCCGAGCGACTTCAGAAGGAAGGCGTCGACATCGTCCACATGGAGGTGGGTGAGCCCGACTTCGACACCCCAGCTTGCATCCGAGAGGCCGCCGAAAAGGCGATGCGGGAGGGCAAGACCCACTACACCCACAGCCTGGGGATCCTGCAGTTGCGGGAAGCCATCTGCGAGGACTACTACCGTCGCTACGGTGTCCAGGTCAGCCCCGACCAGGTGATGGTCACGGCCGGCACCTCACCTGCCCTCTTCATGCTCTATTCCGTGCTTCTTGAGGCCGGCGACGAAGTCATCCTGTCGAATCCCTACTACGCCTGCTATCCGAACTACGTCACATTCGCGGATGGGGTTCCCGTCCACGTGGACGCCCTGGAGTCTGATGGCTACCAGCTTCAAGCAGAGGCGATTGCGGAGAGGATCACTTCTCGGACCAGGGCGATCATGATCAACTCCCCCTCGAATC
>DAHXJB010000330.1:0-3240 GCA_027372455.1 Chloroflexota bacterium
AGGGCTGTGCCGGAGATGTTGAAGCTGGTCAGGCGGGCGCCGGAGCAGGGTTACGATGCGGTGGTCATAGCCTGCTTCTCCGACCCCGGCTTGGACGCGGCTCGCGAGCTCGTGGATATCCCTGTAGTCGGCATCCAGGAGGCTTCGATGTACCTCGCTGCATCCCTTGGCTCCTATTTCGGTGTGCTCACCACTTTGGAGCGGCGAGTTCCCGTGCGGAGACGCTACGCCGAGAGCCTGGGGCTGGGTGGCAAGCTTGTGGCTACCCCGGTGTTGAACATCCCTGTGGCGGAGACCATGGGAGCCCTCGATCGGATGAAAGCCACCGCGCTTATCAAGGCACGAGAAGCGACAGCCGATGGGGCAGAGGTGCTGATATTGGGCTGCGCGGGGCTCGGAGATTGGTCCCACGAACTGCAGCAGGAGCTGGGTGTACCGATAATCAACCCCAACTCGGCGGGACTCAAGTTGGCGGAGACGCTGGTGGCTCTCGGGTTGTCACACAGCAAGGTGCGCAGCTACCAGCCACCCAGACACGTCATCCCGCTCGATAGCTAACGACTTTGCGGTCGTGGGCCTCTCGGGCCCCGGACAGGGACACTTTTCCGGTTTGCTCGAATTGGTCGTTTGGGCGAGGGCGCCCAGGGATGACCAGGGTGTCAGATTGTTGAAAGGGGGTGGTGGATAGAGGCCATTCAGATCTTAGTGGTGGATGGTTCATGGCCGCTTGGCCGTGGATGGGGTTCGCGCTGACTGCACTCAGGAATTATCTAAAGGAGAAGTGGGATGTCAACCGCTGCCGTCGGGAAGCAAAAGCAGAAATTCACGGTCCCTCTCGCGAAGATGTCTCTTAATGCGTGGCCTGGCCGCACGGATACCAAGGGCATCGTCAGCTCGCTCATGATCTCGCTAGTGATGATCGGCATCCTGCAGTTCGGAGAGAGGTTGGATACCATCCTCACCGGCGGGCTGTTCCCCGTGTCGGGCCGGGTCATTTCTATCACGATGATCGGCTTCGGCACGATGCTGTATGGTGTCGTGGGTGGTCTCATCGTTGCCGAGATCAATCCCTTGATCGCCACCGCAACGGGCACCAGCCCTATCGCACCCTTCTTCTTCCTGACCAACGCCGTCCAGGTGCTGTCCGCTTGGATCACTGGTAAGCTGTTCGACAACGTCATCACTTGGAAGGCGACCATCACGAACGGCATTCTAGCCACCGTCTTTCTGGTCGCGCTGTACATCCCGCTGCATATCCTTTACTTTCACATGCCCGTCGAGAAGATGGCGTCCCTGTACGCAATGCAGAGCCTGTTTTCCCTGACTGTCCCCGCCGTACTCCTTCGAATCCTGTTGAAGGTGGTCAGGGACGCGGGGTTCGTCGAAGAGTAAAGGTAGGTAGCTCTCAAGCTAGGGTGAACTGTCCGTGCCAGCGGGGACCTTCTCCCCGCTGGCTTCCCCCATCACCGGGAGGTAACTATGCCCAAGTTCCTATTCACTTCTGCTCTGGAGGAGGACGCGGCCACCTTCTTCTCAAGGCTCCATCCGGCCACCATGTTGATAGCCCTGGGCTGCATGGTGGTGATCATCTTTTCGACCCTGAATTTTCTGGCTCTGGTCGGGCTCCTGGCCTTTCTGTTTCTGATTGTGATCGTCGACGGCATGCCGAGACAAACCACTTTCACCGTGCTGCTGGTGGTGATCCCGCTCTGTATCTTCATCACCCTGATCCAGGCGCTCACCGATCCCAACAAGATCATCGCCCACCTCAACCTGTTTGGGATGGGTATCCTGGTCTCTCTGGAGGGCATCTTCCTAGGGCTGTCCATCACGCTGCGCGTGGCGCTCATGGCCTTGATCATGACCATCTTCTTCACCGTGGTGCACCCGGTCAAGCTGACCAAGGCCCTTTACGACATGGGGATGCCCTTCAAGTTCGCGTACACCTTCGTCCTGGCGCTCCGCTTCCTGCCGCTCGTGCTGGATGAGCTGGCCACGATCAATAACGCCCAGAAGTCTCGAGGTTACGACATCGATCGGGTCAATCCGGCCATCAAGGTGCTGAAAATGTTCCCGCTCGCTATACCGCTCATCCTGAGCGCCTTGAAGCGGGCCGACACCATCGCCCTGGCCATGGATCTGAAGGCATTCAACGCCTATCCCAAGCGGACTTTCTTCATCGACGTGCACAAGGGTTCCGCTGATACCATGGTTCGCGCCGCCAGCGTCGCGGCCATGGTGTTCTTCGTGGTAGTCACATTCCGGGGGATCCTGTAACCATGTCGCTAATTGAATTCGAAAACGTCAGCTTCCGCTACTCTGGAACGAGCCGAATGATCCTGGAGGATGTGAGCTTTTCCGTTGAGGAGGGGGAGTTCGTGGCCGTCTTCGGGGAAGGCAAGAGCACCCTGCTGATGTGTCTGTGCGGCGCTATCCCGCACCTGCTCCCCGGCAAGTTCTCCGGCCGCGTTCGAATCGATGGTATGGATACCGAGACCTACAAGATTTCGGAGATCTCCCGAAAGGTCGGAGTGGTTCTGCAGGACCCAGAGAACCAGCTGTTCAACCTCACGGTGGAGGGGGACGTGGTGTTCGGGATGGAGAACCTTCAGGTCCCTCCCGAAAAGATGGAGGGAAGGCTTCTTGACGCGCTCCAGACGGTTCGGATGGGCGACTTCCGACGGCGGATGTCTCACGAGCTGTCCGGAGGGCAGAAGCAGCGTGTCGCTATAGCCTCGGTCCTGGCGATGGAGTCGAAGATACTGGTGATGGACGAGCCGACTCGGGAGCTCGCCCCGATGGGCACCGAGGAGGTGTTTGAGGTGTTGAGCCGCCTGAAGCAGCAGGGCAAGACGATCGTTATCGTCGAGAACGATCCCGAGCATCTGGCCCCGTTGGCCGACAAGATGGTGCTGTTGCGGGATGGCCGTCTGGAGATCGTGGCGGAGCCCCGAGAGTTCTACCGAAGGATCAAGGATGACAGGAAGATACGCTTTCCCCAGGTTACCCAACTGTACTTCCGGCTGGAAGACAAGTTGGATCTGGGTCCGAAGGTCCCCTTGACCCTGGAGGAAGGAGTGGAACTGTTTTCCCGTGTCTAACAACGACGTGATCATCGAGGTTCAGCGGTTGGGTCACACCTATCCCAACGGCACCAAGGCGCTGAACGGCATCGACCTGCAGATCCGAAGAGGGGAGTTCCTGGGGGTTATTGGCCAGAATGGGGCCGGCAAAACGACG
>DAHXJB010000352.1:0-2289 GCA_027372455.1 Chloroflexota bacterium
ACGCATCGCCTTGCCTATCGCTGTGCTACGAAACATCACCACCTGCAGGATCACGAGGACGATCATGGTGACGAGGATCAACAGGTGCTGTCCGTAGATCTTGGCGGAGCCGAGGGTCACGGTGGCATTCTGGAGCGGACCGGGGTCGGCCAACGGCTCCGGACCCCAAGCCAGCACCGCGCTGTTCTTGAGGAAGATCGACAGCCCGAGGGTGGCTACGATGGCGCACAACTGAGGGGCGTTGCGGAGAGGGTGGTAGATTCCACGGGCCATGAGCACCCCGAACCCTGCCATAAAGATAATGGTCAGCAACAGATTCACCGCCCATGGCAGGTGCAGCGCCTGGGACATGGAGGCTACGCTGACGAAGGCCGCCAGCATCACCAGCTCTCCCTGGGCAAAGTTCACGATCCCCACGGCGTTCCAGATCAGGGTGAAACCGAGAGCGACCAGCCCGTAGATTGCCCCCATCGCGAGGCCGGAGATGCTAAGCTGTAGCAGCATTGAGAGGCTCCCTCGTGATTAGTGTTGCCTACCAGGAACCTATGGTGGCGCCTGGACTGCCCCCAGGCGCCACCAACGTTGGCCCTACTTCTCCTTGACTACCTGGATCACTTCGGTTTTCCCGTTCTTCACCTCGGTGATCAGCCCGGAGTGCACCATGTCGCCGTTCGAGCTCCAGCTGTACTGTGTCATGACTCCCTGGAAATCCTTGATGCCGTTCAGCGCCTGCTGGATGGAGGGCCCATCGACTTTGCTGGCCTTCTTGATGGCCTCAGCCAGGATGTTGGTGGCGTCGTAGTAGGCAGAGGCGTACAGTTCCGGCGGGGCGTTGTAGACGCCCGAGTACTTCTTGGCCCAATCCTGGATGTTCTTATCAGGGTTGTTCGGCGAGAAGTCGCTGATGGAGATGGCGCCGTTCGCAGCATCCCCGGCCAGTTTCAGGAAGGGAGGCTGGCTGAAGGTCGTCGACCCGACCAGCTTGAACTTTGCGCCCAAGGTCGCCATCTGCTTGGCCAGCAGGCCGCTAGGCTGGTCGTCGGTCCACACGATGATGCCGTCCACTCCCTTGTCTTGGAAGCTGAGGATCTGGGGAGTGAAGTCCTTGGTGTCATCCATGTGGGTTTCGGTGGCAACCGGTGTTATCCCTCGCTTCGTTAGCTCGTCCTTGACGACCTCGATTCCGCCCTGCCCGAAGGCCGTATTGACGTAGTCCAGGCCGATCTTCTTGAACTTGAGCTCCTCCACGGCGTACTTCACCAGCAGTCTCGCCCCGATCTCGTCGTTCAGCCGGATGCGGAAGATCCACTTGTTGCCCTGAGCCGTGATGGGGGGTCCCGTCGCCCCAGTCAGGGCCGGTACACTGTACTTCTGGAAGATCGGTTCGGTAGGAAGCATCGCCGGACTGAAGTGGGGCCCGATGACTGCCACCACGTTGTCCTGGGTGATCAACTTCGTAACGGCGTTGGAAGCTGCAGTGGGGTTGGGTCCCTGGTCATCCTCCCAGAACAGCTGGATTGGGCGGCCGTTGATCCCTCCCTTGTCGTTGATCTCCTTGACCGCCAGGCCGATGCCGTTCTTCATGTAGCCGCCGTTTTCGGCGAACTGTCCCGTAAGTGGAGCGGAGACCCCGATGTTAATCGGTTCAGCACTCTTTGGTGCGCTCGCAGGTGCGCCGGCCCCGCAGGCCGCCAGCACCAGCATCATCACCACGGAGACCAAGGCCACTGCGCTAAGTTGCAGCCATTTCATCCCCTGAAACTCCTTTCAGATTATGCCGACCACCTAAGACGAGAGCTTCGTTCCCGACTAGCCGACTACCGCGATGCCTGCTTCGACCAATCGTTGGCGGATCTCCGCCCGCTTTTCCTGGCTGGGCGCTAGCATGGGGCTGCGAGCGGGACCTACTTTCCGGCCCTGGAGCTCGATTGCCACCTTGGCCAGGTAGGGCATGTTGGGCCCCTCGATGGACCTCCACACCGGCAGGATGCGATCGTGCAGAGCCTTAGCGCCGGCGTGATCGCCTGCCTCCATCATGTTCCACATCTCCACGCTGGGCCCTGGAAGCACGGTGTTCAGGCAGCAGATAGCGCCGTCCACCCCGAGGCAGTAGGAGAGATAGAGGAGGTCGTCCACCGCGGTTATCACCGTCAGCCGGTCGTGGTACTGGTGCATCAGGTCGGCTACCTTGTGGAGATCGCCCCCGCTCTGCTTGATACCGGCCACCCAAGATACATCCACCAGCCGTCGAACGGTGCGTATATCGATGTTCACCCAGGGCACGACGTT
>DAHXJB010000149.1:0-6829 GCA_027372455.1 Chloroflexota bacterium
GCGCAAGCGAATAGCGAATGGCGAATAGCGAATGGCGAATCGCGAATGGCGAATAGCGAATGGCGAATAGCGAATGGCGAATAGCGAATGGCGAATAGGAAACCAGTCTCTTCGCTATTTGCTATTCGCTATTCGCCATTCGCTATGCTCGGCGGGGTTGCAGAAGCCGGTGGGGAGGGTTACCACGAAGCGGGAGCCCCCGTCGGCCGGGGTTTCCAGCTCGATCCGCCCGCCATGCAGGTTAACGATCTCCCTACAGATGTACAGACCGAGCCCCAGGCCGCCTAGATTGTCCGATGTGTGGGCCTGGTAGTAGCGATCGAAGATGTGATCCCTGTGCTCAGGCTGGATGCTGATGCCCCAATCGCGGACGGCGATGCTCACCGTGCCGGCTTCCACGGGCGTCACCTCGACCTCGATAGGCCCTCCGCCTGGACTATAGCGGATGGCGTTATCCACGAGATTGGCCAGCACTCGCTCCATCAGAGTTGGATCCACCACCGCCGTCGCCGGGCGAGGAGCTTTCACCTCGAAGGTATGTCCATCGCCGTCCGCCCGGGCAGCGGCCACCACCGTATGGGCTAGCTTCACCACGTCGACGGTTCGCCGGTCGAGTGTCAAGCGTCGAGCTTCCATCCGGGATACGTCCAGCAGTTGACAAACCAGGCGAGCGAGCTTCTTCGAGTGATGGTCGACCATCTGGAGCCGCTGGCGCGTCTCGGTGGAATCGGTTTCCCCCGCCTTGGCGAGCCCCCCAAGGGCCAGTTGCGTGAAGCCTCGAAGGCTGGTTATCGGGGTCTTCAACTCGTGGGCCGCCACGGACAGGAACTCGTCGCGGGCTCGAATGGCCTTCTCGGCGTCGTGGTAGAGCCGAGCGTTGTCGACGGCCATGGCGGCCAGTCTCGCCAGTTCCTCGGCCAGAGCGAGATCTGACGAGCGGTAATGCCTTCCCGGCTCTGCCAGAGCGAAGGATATGGTGCCTATGGTGCGACCTCGTGCCACTATCGGCACGATCATGGCCGACCGCAGACCCATATCCTGGAGAACTCGGCGGTGCCACTCATCCCTCGCGCTCGCCTCAACCAGCGACTGCGGAAGTTCGCAATAGATCTCTGAGCGCCCGGTTCGCAGGACGTGCGGTATCCCATGCGGATCGTTGGGATCCGGAGGGTACCGGCGCCGCGCTTCCCGGGCCCGTTCGACCTTGTCCGGGTCCTGATGGGCTACCTCCAACCGTTGAAGGGAGCCATCGGTGCCGATGACGTCGACGGCGCACCAGTCGGCTATTCGCGGCACCGCCAGGCGAGCCGCGATGGCAAGGGTGGTTTCGTAATCCAGGGACGAAGCGAGGACACTGCCTGCTTCGGCCAGGAAAGACATCTCGTCCCTGGCGTACGTCAACTCTGCTTGACTCTCCCGCAGGGCCTGCTCAGTCCGCTTTCTCTTCAGCGCAGCCCCAAGGACGTCAGGGGCTGCGAGCGGCATCCCCAGGACCAGGGCCTGGCCGATAGCCCTGATCATCCCCACTACCCATTCCAAGAGGTCAATCCTCATGCTTTGCTGCGGTCCCTTCCTCGGAAGCCGGGGCCCTAGATTGCCACTTTAGTCCTAGCATCGTATGTACAGCCCGAACATAGGCTCGTTGCGCGCCATATATTCAAGAGGCGGGCCAGCCCGCGCGCTGCAGTAGCCAAGCGCGAAGAAGGAGTGGCGTGGGGAGCAATACAGGGCAGGGGTGTGGACCCTGCCCTGCGAAGTCCGGACAACGCTGCAGATGTTAGAACCGGTTGGTCAGTTTTTCCCAGAGGTGCCTGGAAATCGAGCTTCTGGGCACGTAGCAGGACTCCTCCGGGCTAACAGTTCCTTCCTCTCCCTGAATGACACCTCTCTCAGGATGGGAGATATCGAAGTAGATTTCATCCCCGCTCAACGCCTCGCCGGGCCTGCAGAAGCTGATCTCCCGTAGCTCGTCATCTGAAAAGGACTCCAGCCACTGGAAGCGCTCCTTCAGCTTATCGGCGGTTTCCCGACCGGGGGCGCCGGGTCTCGATCCCATGTATTGGCTCACTGGCAACACCTCCTCGCTTCCTTGCAGGCTTTCCTCTGCCCCTGGCGATCCCCGGGGCGGGTCTCATACCCGCTCAATCGCGGGCTCCTCGCGGGCAAAGGGTCTCAGAGTCTTCGAAAACGCAATTCTGGGGGAGGCAACGGTCGTGCCACGACGCTGGCATCGTGCTTGCTGACTTCTTTCATCCTGGCGCGGGCTTTTGTCGCTCTGAGTGCTGGCAGGTGGAGAACGGGGGGCGGACCGATGGTGCAGCAGGTGGGCCGAAGGACGTCGATCGAGACAGAGTTTGGCTATTTCTCGGAGGATGGTCTCGAGTACGTGATCACCCGGCCGGATATTCCCAGACCGTGGATCAACTACCTGTCCAACGAGGAGTATTGCGGGCTGATTTCCCAGACCGGCGGAGGCTATTCCTTCATCCACGGGTCCGGCTACGATCGCATCCATCGATGGTTTCCGGGCGAGGCCGTGCTCCAGGATCGGCCCGGCCGCTACGTCTATGTGCGCGATGACGATACGCACGAGTTCTGGAGCATCAACTGGCAGCCGTGCTTGAGGCCTTTCCAGGCCTGGGAGTGCCATCACGGACTCGGCTACACCTGGATCAAGTCCCGAACGAACGACATCGAGGGGGAGATACTTTACTTCGTTCCCCAGGATGAGAACGTCGAGTTCTGGGCGGTGACGCTGCGAAACCGGAGCGACCGCCGTCGCAGGCTCAGCGTGTTTCCATACGCGGAGTGGACCCTTTCAAGCTACAACCCAGACCTCACGGAGCGCAGCTTCCACGTGCTGTTCAACGAGGTTCGCCTCCAGGACGGCATCATCTACGCCTCAAAGCGCTACTGGCCCACTGTGAGCCTGGTGGTTGGCCAGACCCCAAATATCGACTGGAACAAGTACGTTTTCATGACTACCAGCATCCCCTTCCGTGGATACGACTGTGTCCGGCGGGCTTTCCTGGGGGACTATCGGGACTGGCAGTCTCCAGCAGCACTGGAACGAGGCGAGTGCACCAACAGCGAGGGCGCGGGGTACGACAGCATAGGGGCTTTTCAGCACGTTATGGAACTGGAGCCAGGCGATGAGGTCCGGTTTCACGTAACCATCGGTTCCGTCCCAAAAGAGAACCGGGCCGAGGCGGTGCGGATCAAGGGCAAGTACGCCACGACGAACGCCGTGATGGAGGCTTTCGACGACCTCCGTACCTTCTGGGCCGCCTACCTCGCACGGCTGACGGTGAGCACCCCCGATTCGGAGTTCGATCTGTCGGTCAACGTTTGGAACAAGTACCAAACCTGGATCACCGCCCACTGGGCCCGAATGGCCTCCTACTACATCGGCGGCGGCTCGATCATGGGGTTCCGCGACCTCTCGCAGGACATACTGGGAGTGCTACCCAACGACCTGGCGATGGCGAGGCGGCGCACCTTTGCCATCATCTCTCACCAGTTTGCCAACGGCAGCACCGTCCACAACTGGGACCCCCTCACGAATGCCGGCGCCGTGACCGGCCATTGCGACGATCCGCTGTGGCTGGTGATGTGCATCGTCAACTACTTCAAGGAGACCGGCGACCTGGACTTTCTGCAGGAGAGGGTTCCTTACCTGGACGCGGGCGAGGGCACGGTGCGGGAGCACCTGGCACGGGGCCTCTTCTACGCCCTCAAGCAGCGGAGCGACCGCGGGCTATCCTTGATCAAGTCTGGCGACTGGAACGATGGGCTAAATTTCGTGGGCCTGTTGGACAGGGGCGAGAGCGTGATGAACAGCCACTTCCTCTGTTGGATGTTGAAGGAGTGCGCCGAGATGTTCGACACTCTTGGCGACGGCAGGGCCCGCGATCGCTGCTTGATCGAGTACGGGCGAACGAGAGACGCCATCAACCGGCACGCCTGGGACGGCGAGTGGTACTGGCGTGCCAGCAAGGACAACGGCGAGCTGTTGGGCAGCAGGACCAACTCGGAAGGGTCGATCTACCTGAATGCTCAGACCTGGGCCGTACTCGCGGGCGTGCCGGAGGACGGCCGCGACGTCCAGTGCATGGATGCCGTCCGCCGTCACCTGGACACGCCCTACGGGCCTGCCTTGCTCCTGCCGGCCTACGAGGAGCCCGACCATACCATTGGGATCATCACCAGGTTTGCCCCGGGCACCAAAGAGAACGGCACGATCTTCAACCATCCCGTGGCCTGGACGGTCATAGCCGAGTGCATTCTGGGTCGTGGCGACATGGCCTACCACTACTGGAAGAAGACCTCCTTCCTCACCCGCGGCAAAGAGCCTCGGCTGTACAAGGCTGAGCCGTACGTTTACGCCGAGTACATCTACGGCCCGGACCATCCCAACTTCGGCGAAGGCGAGTTCACCTGGACGACGGGCACAGCGGCCTGGATGTGGCGGGCGTGCACCGACTGGATGCTGGGGGTTAGACCGAGCTACCAGGGGTTGATCGTGGATCCGTGCATCCCCACGGATTGGGATCGCTGCTCCATGACCCGTACCTTCCGGGGGGCGACCTACCAGGTGGAGCTGGAGAACCCGGACCACATCTCGAAAGGGGTATCTGAGGTGCGGGTTGACGGCAAGGTCGTGTCCGGTAACCTCCTGCCCGACTTTCGGGACGGCAAGACCCATCGTGTCCGGGTACGGATGGGCGAGCGCTAATCGCCTTAGCAATTGACAACAGCCAATTAGTAGACCTAGACTCTCTGCAGATTCCAGCCGGCCGAGGAAACGGAATACTTCTTGCTTGTGCCCTCGTTTCGGAGCGGGCAGTGCTAGGTGGTCTGGTACGTCTCGCGATAACCGCGATCGCTGTTGTGGTGGCAGCGAAGCTGCTTCCAGGGTATGTGACGGTTCCAGACTACCGATCGGTGGAGGGTATAGGCTGGTTGGTACTGTTCGCCTTTGTCCTGGGGCTGTTGAATGCGCTGGTCAAGCCGGTGCTGCTGTTGCTTACCCTGCCGCTGAACCTTCTGACTCTCGGCCTCTTCACGTTCGTCGTCAACGCCGTGGTGTTCTGGGGGGCGACTGCTTTCCCCTTGCAGGTGAGCGTCTCTGGATTTGCGGGTGCTTTTCTGGCTGCGCTGGTGGTCAGCGTGGTGAGTTTTGTGCTCTCGACGGTGGTGCCTTGATCTTGTGCCGGCTTGCTTTCACTGCTTGGAGGCGGCCTTTTTCCCGTCCCTCTTGAAAGGGTAACGCAGGATGAGCTTTCTAAAGTGGCTCTACCCGGGGATGAAGATAAAGCGCTGGCTGGCGCTCCTCACCATAGGTCTGGTGCTGGTTAGTCTGGGCCTGGGCTACGAACTGGTTCAAGTCTACCGCACTCAGCCATTCCCGGGTTTCGTGGGGGCCCTCACCCTCCAGTTCATCGACCGTCCTGTCCGCGGCGTGCTCTTCGGCGCTGTCGGCCTTGCAATACTTGTCGTAGCCTTCTGGCGGCTGAACGTGTCCTTGCTGTCGGCCGTCATGCCCAGCCGGAGCGATAACCTGGTGGACATCGTCTACAACCATCGCCAGCGCCAGCGGGGGCCGAAGATCGTCGCCATCGGAGGCGGTACGGGGCTTTCGACGCTGCTGCGAGGCTTGAAGGAGTACTCGACGAACATCTCGGCCATAGTCACGGTGGCCGACGACGGGGGCAGTTCCGGACGGCTTCGAAGGGAGCTGGGGGTACTTCCCCCCGGGGACTTCAGGAACTGCATCGCCGCGCTGGCCGATGCCGAGCCGCTCATGACCAAGCTGTTCCAGTACAGGTTCAGCGAGGGATCGGGCCTGGATGGCCACAGCTTCGGCAACCTGTTCATCGTCGCCATGTCAGGCGTGGTGGGCAACTTCGAGCAGGCCATCCGGGAGTCGAGCCGCGTCCTGGCGGTGCGCGGCCAGATCCTGCCCTCGACCCTCGAGGACGTCACGCTCTGCGCGGAACTGGTGGACCAGGCCAGGGTGGAGGGCGAATCGAACATCTCCCACAGTTCCCGGCCGATCAAGAGGGTATACCTGGATCCCGAGCATCCGGCCGCGTATCCGGAAGCCGTCAGAGCGATCCTGGATGCGGACATGGTAATCGTCGGACCGGGCAGCCTCTACACCAGCGTCCTGCCGAATCTCCTGGTCGAGGATCTTACGCGGGCGCTGGACGCCTCCATGGCGCTGAAAGTGTACGTCTGCAACGTTGCGACGCAGCGGGGCGAGACCGACAACTTCATGGTGAAGGACCACGTGGAGGCCTTACTGCGCCACCTCCCCGGAAACCCCATCCATTTCGTCCTGGCGAACGACCGCCTCGGCGCGACCTTGCGTCCAGAGTGGCGCGTGAGCCAGGTGGCCTTCACGGGAAATGACCTGGGAATCGCGGGCACACAGGTCGTGCAAGCTGACCTGATCGACGACCACAACCCGCTCCGCCACGACCCGAAGAAGCTGGCCCAGGCGCTGATGCGACTCTACTACGACAAGGCTGAAGTTGCCACGCACGTGCGTTCGGCCTCTTCGCCGGATGACAACGGTGTCGGGGTGGGGTCGGCCTGAGAACAAAGAGCCGAGAGTCTCCTGGGAGCGCGCGTGGCGCTGCCCGTGAACATGCCAGAGGGCATGTTCACGCGTCGCGCCACGTCTCGCCCGCCTCGTGACTCTCGGCTTCCCTCTTGCACCGCCTTGTGGTTCGGTTCCCTTAGGTACTCCGATGCAGGAAGTGTGTAGTTTTGTGGGGACACCCCACACCCCGCCAGGCACTGCGCCCTGGACCCGCTTTCTACG
>DAHXJB010000377.1:0-5848 GCA_027372455.1 Chloroflexota bacterium
CGACGGCCTCGATGGAGAAGTGCATCCCATACTTCACCCCCAGAGCGGCGCTGAGGATGGACAGCCAGATGAAGGAGAAGGTGGCCACCTCCTCCGACCAGCTGATGGGAGCCTTGACCACGTAGCGGAATACCACCTGAAGGATCACCGTGATCGACATCAGCACCAGCAGGGCACCGGCGACGATCTCCGGTGCGTTGATCAGGAGGGTTAGCGCCACGTTTCTCCGCCTGGGTGCGTAGCTCTGGGTTGCCATCGTACTACGCTTTCGTGGCCAGAATCTTGGTGATCAGCTCCTGCATCCCCTTGCCCTCGACGGTGGGGAACACCTTCTCCACGGCGATCTTCTTGAAGGGCTCTCGGTCGATCTCGTTGACCGTCATCCCCTTCTTCTTCAGCTCCTCCATCGCCGCGACTTCCTTCTCTTCGAAGACCTTCCGCTCCAGGTCGGTGGCTTCCTTGCCGAACTGGAGCGCCAGCTTCTGGATGTCGGCCGGCAGGCCGTCGAAGAAGGCCTTATTCATGACGAAGGGACGTCCCATCCCCTCGAGAGAGTGCTTGGTCAGGGTGTAGTACTTGCTGACCTCGAAGAACTTCATGTCCATGAGGGAGGTGGGGTCGTTCTCCGCGCCGTCCACCACGCCCTGCTGAAGGGCCGAGTAGAGTTCGTTGTAGGCCAGAGGGGTGGCGATGGCGCCCAGGGCGTTGAAGGTGGCGATGTGCACCTTGTTCTGCTGGACCCGGATCTTCTGGCCCTTCAGGCCGTCGAGGCTCTTCACCTGCTTCTTTCTGGTGAAGAGGTTGCGGGTGCCACCGCTGAAGAAGCCCAGAACCTTGTAGCCCGCGGCTTCCAGCTTCTCGGTGAGAAGCTTGCCTACCTCGCCCTCGGCCACGGCATAGCACTGCTTGTAGCTATCGAAAAGGTAGAGCAGCGACATGACGTCCCACTCGGGCACGAACTGGGACAATTCCACGCTGGCCACGGTCATCTGGATGGTGCCCAGCTTGACGCCTTCGGTGAGGTCACGGTTGCTGCCCAACTGCCCGTTGGGAAAGCTCTGCCACTCCACGGCCCCGTTGGTGGCATCCACCAGCTTCTTGCCGAAGTACTCGTAGCCCTGGTGGAATGGATAGTCGACGTTGGTGGGAACACCGCACTTGATCAGGAACTTCTTGCCGGACGCCACGGCCGAAGTTGAAGCCTTGGTAGCCTCTGCGGCTTTGACTCCCCCCGCCGCCTTCGTTGGGCTAGCGGGGGGTGCGGCTGGAGCCCCGCAGGCGGTCAGCGCGGTTCCCGCCATCGCGCCCGCCGCCAGTCTCAGGAAGGAACGCCTGTCCAAGATCCTCTTGGTTCTCTCTTCGCCCATCACCTGTACTCCCTTTCGGTCACTTGGATTGAGGTTCTGTCGTTGCACCAACCCATTTCGAGGAGTAATGCCGGCTGCACGGGGCAGCAGCGGGACCGGGCTCCCGTGCAGCCAAGGATCGTCCAGGCCGCAACCGCACCGCGATAGCTAACGGCGAGGTGTGCACTAGCGAGGAAAGCGGTTTCCATGGTTGGTGGCGCAATCATAGGGGCGATAGCCAACGTTGTCAATGGTGTTGATTTCTTTGGTTGACTGGCGATCACACGAACTTAAGGATGTGCGTGGCTACCGTGACCACCTCGCCGTGCTGATTGGTGACCGTCACCTGGGATAGCAGTTGCCCCTTCTCCGGGACCTTCTCGGCAACCCGGTACTCCACTGCGATGGTGTCTCCGATGAAGACGGGCTTCACGAAGCGGATACGGTCGTAACCGTAGGACACGCAGGGGTATGGAATGCCCTCGAGTATCTTCGTGGAAGCCGTAGACATGTAGCCTACCATCAGAACCCCATGGGCGATGCGACGGCCGTAGGGGGTGCGCTTCATGTACTCCTCGTCCACGTGGTTGGGGCTGAAGTCCCCGGTGATGCCGGCGAACTGGTACACGTCGGACTCCCCTACCGTCTTGCTGAACCGTACGGTTCGCCCTATCTCGATCGCTTCCGTGGCTTCCTTGGGGGTAGTCATGGCTCTCTTCTCCTTTCGATGGTCCCTTGCCGTCTTGGCGTTCAGAGGAAACCGGTTGCCTGGGACTGGGTTACATTGTGTTCCCCAAACAGGTGTGCCCGTCAAGTCCGGCCTACCTCTGAGGCTTCGTTCCCAAAGGGGGAATCCCGTAGCCGCCGGGGGGGGCTCTGCCGGCCACGACTCGGGCCGGCGGAGCGCGTGACGCGAGCGCAGCCTCGCGGGCACGGCCCCTACAGTTTCCCCGTCAAGGACGATGAGCTCGACCTCTGTGAGACTCGATTGACAGGGTGACGTATCCCCTCTATCATGGCGCTGGTCTCCATGGAAACCGCTTTCCTCAGGGTGGCGATGGCGTTCCGGAGCTGTTCTGTCCGGCTTTCGGCCTCGCAGCCCCATCTCTCCATATCGGAGGCGCGATAACTTGGAATTCTTGCGATTGCAGGACGCCGAAGGTACCCACTTCCCAGCGGGCCGCTGGACCCGACTATTGGCGGGACAGGGCGCGCTGTCAGCTCGGAACTTCGTGATCGGCCACAGTACCCAGCTTCCAGGGGGAGGCATCCCCAGACACACTCACCACAACGAGGAGGTCTATCTCTGCCTTAGCGGTCGAGTGCAGATCGTTGTCGGCGAGGAGACCCAGGTCATGGAACCGATCAGCGCGGTCTACATCCCATCAAACGTACCTCACTCCTTGCGGAACCTGGCAGAGGGAGAGAGTGTGATCCTCTTCGTGTACTCACCGGCGGGCCTGGTGGATCACTGGCAAGAGGAGTTGGAGGGCAAGCTCAGGTAACACCCCGAGCTGGAAGTAACGGCTGAGCGCGGGGCCTGCCTCGACCCAGCCGAAAGATCAGGAGATTTGCCATGGCTTATCGCTTCGTTGACAAGACCATCGACGGCTTCAAGGTTGGCGACCGATACTCCTTCTCGAAGACCGTCACAGAGGCCGACGTGGTAGTCTTCGCAGGCATCTCCGGCGACATGTCGCCCCTGCACGTGAACGCCGAGTACGCCAAGACCACTCAGTACGGTGAGAGGATCGCCCACGGAATGCTGACGGCGTCGCTCACCTCTGCGGCCCTCGGCCGGATGCTGTCCCCGGGTTTCATCCTCGAGTCCTGCCAGTTCCAGTTCGCAGTCCCGGTCCGACTCGGAGACACCATCGTCGCGACCGCAGAGGTGTTGGAGAGGGATCTACACCACGCGCGGCTGAAGCTGCGCGTGGTGTGCACCAATCAGAGGGACGAGGTCGTGTTGGAGGGGACCGCAGTGCAGGCAGTTGTGGGCAGGAAGCGCGAAGGTTAATCCCCTGGAGGAGTGAATGGCGAAACCAATACTGAGCGCCGACGATGCCGTCGCGCTGCTCAAAGACGGTGATACCTTGGCGATCGATGGCTCGGGGGGTGGGCTGGTCGAGCCCGACGCCTTGATCGCCGCGCTGCACAGGCGCTTCAAGCAGACGGGGCACCCTCGCGATCTGACGGTGATTCACGCGACCGGCATCGGGGATCGAGGGAGCCGAGGGATCTCTCTCCTGGCTTTGGAGGGTCTCTGCCGTCGCGTCATTGGGGGTCACTGGGGCCAAGCCCCGGAGATGGCCAAGCTGGCCGCGGAGAACAAGGTAGAAGCCTACAATTTCCCCCAGGGCGTCCTGAACCAGCTCTACCGGGAGATAGCCGCGGGCAGACCGGGCGTCATCACGCACGTGGGGCTTGGCACCTTCGTGGACCCGCGGATGGAGGGCGGCAAACTCAACGACATCACCAAAGAGGATCTGGTGGAGGTGGTGACGATTGGGGGACGGGAGTGGCTCTTCTACAAGGCGTTCCCGATCGACGTGGCCTGGGTTCGCGGCACCACCGCCGATGAGGATGGCTACGTCTCTCTGGAGCAGGAGGCGGCCATCCTTGGTGCCCTCGCGGTGGCTCAGGCCGGCCGCAACTCGGGGGGAGTGGTCATAGCCCAGGTAAAACGGCTGGCGGTGGCCGAATCGCTATCTGGTATGAGCGTTCGCATCCCTGGCCCAATGGTGGATGCCCTGGTCATACACGAGGGCCAGTGGCAGACCTACGATGCCGAGTACAACCCCTCCTTTGCTGGTGAGGTCCGAGTTCCTCTCCAGCAACTGAAGCCGTTACCGTTGGACGTTCGGAAGGTAGTAGCCCGACGTGCCGCCATGGAGATAGAGCCCGGGGCCCTTCTCAACCTGGGGGTCGGGATGCCGGACGGGGTGGCCGCGGTAGCCGCCGAAGAGGGGATCAGCGAGGCGTTCACCCTCACCGTCGAGCAGGGGGGCTACGGGGGCATCCCGGCGGGCGGGATCATCTTCGGGGCCGTTTCCAACCCCAAGGCAGTCATTGATGGACCAAGCCAGTTCGATTTCTACGACGGTGGTGGACTGGATCTCACCTGCCTCGGCATGGCTCAGGCGGATCAGAACGGCAACGTCAACGTCAGCAAGTACGGCTCCACTATCACGGGTACCGGCGGGTTCGTGGACATCTCCCAGGGTGCCAGGGCGGTAGTCTTCTGCGCTACATTCACTGCGGGGGGCTTCGAGGCCGAGGTTCGGGATGGCCAACTGCGGATCGTCCGAGAGGGGAAGCATCGGAAGTTTCTACACCGGGTGGATCAGGTTACGTTCTCCGGGGCTCACGCACGAGAGGGTGGGCGGAAGGTGCTGTACGTGACCGAGCGGGCGGTGCTGGAGCTTCGGGCCGAGGGTGTGGTCCTCACGGAGATCGCCCCCGGCGTCGATCTCCGAAGAGATGTGTTGGACCTGATGGAATACGAGCCGGTGGTCTCCCGCGATCTCAAACTGATGGATGCGCGGCTGTTCAACTCCGCCCCCATGGGGCTCGCGGATGATCTCCAGGCAAAGGGCAGCGCCGATCTGAGGCCGGCTTTCCGCCGGAGGCTGTAGGCGCTGTGAGCAGCTTCGGGGCATAGCGCCTGGTGGGGTTTGGGCAGTCCCCAAGCCGACTACAGACTTCGTTTCAAGTCCAGGGGGTACCGGAATGATCCTACACAAAACGATGGACGACCTGCACGTTGGCGACGCGGCCTACTTCTCGAAGACAGTCACCGAGGCCGATGCTCTCATGTACATCGGAGCCACCGGGGACTTCAGCCCGATCCACGTGGATGAGCAGTACTCTCAGGGGACGCGGTTCGGTCGCCGGATAGCCCCGGGCATCATGGTGGCCGGCATGATCACGGCGGTGCTGGGGAACGACCTGGTGGGTTGCGAGCCGATCTCCGTGGCCGACGAGTTCCAGTTCAAGGCACCGGTCTACTATGGCGATACGATCACGGCGGAGATGCGGATCGTCGAGAAAATCCCCGAGAAGAGGGTTCTCAAGCTCGAGGCAACCTGCACCAACCAGGACGGCGTGGTGGTGCTGGCCGCCAAGGCAGTGATGGTCGTCCCAAAGCCTGTCCCTGTCCCCGCCGACGGGGGAAAGCAAGGATAGGAGGCATCTCGTGCATATAGTGGTGTGCATCAACCATATCCCCGATCCCGAGGCCCCTGCCAAGCAGTTCAAGCTAGACGAGCAGACCAACAAACCGCTGCTGCAGAGGGTGAATCGGGTTATCGGTCCTTTCGACGAGAACGCGCTGGAGACTGGCCTTCAGCTGAAGGACAGTGTGGGGGCCAAGGTGACGGCTCTATCCGTGGGGCCGGCGACCAACATAGAAGCGTTGCGGCGTGCCCTGGCGACTCGCGCCGATGCCGCCGTGCAGGTGAAAGAGGCAGGCGCGACCGAGTTGGACTCCGCCGGGGTAGCCC
>DAHXJB010000443.1:0-2691 GCA_027372455.1 Chloroflexota bacterium
CAAGCACATCGGTGCCCTCCTAATGGGTGAGGATCTCGACACGGTCGCCTGCTATCCGCTGCTGGAGGAGAAATATGGCATCAGGCTGTGGGCCGCCCAGGAGACCATCGGTGCCGAACTCGCCACCCCTCGCCAGGCCGAGTTGCTCGGTCTGCCTCGACGGTCGGCGGTCCTCACCGTCAGGCGGGTGGCCTATACCTCTGAGGACGTGCCCAGCGAGGTAGCCTTCAACGTGTATCGTGGCGATCGCTACCGGTATGGCGTCTGGCGGCGAAGGAATGCGGGCGGATCGATCCTTCGGCTGGACGAATTGACCCCGGCCGGTGGCTCCGCCGAGCGCTAGTAAACCTCTCCCCCTTCCCCATCCCCGACGCGGGGAGGGGGAAACGCTCCCCCTTCCCTTGTGGGGAAGGGGGATGGGGGGTTAGGTGCCCATTCTACTTACTGCTTTGCTGCCGCCTCGACGAACTTCGGATTAGCCCAGGAATCGAACGGGATCGTGTTCTTCAACTGGTTGTCCATCAGGAACTTGGCCTGGGCATCCATACTTGCCTTGAAGGTTCCATCCTGGAACAGCTTCACCTGCTCCGCCGCGGTGTAGTACTTCACCGGATCGATCATTTTGGATAGGTCGTCCACCGACTGGTTGAAGTTCACCGTAGTCTTTAGCCAGCTGGCCAGATCCTGGCGAGCCTGCACCTTGGTTGCGGGATCGTTGAAGTACCGATGGGTCTTGTTGTAAAGCACATCCAGGAACTTGGTTACCGCCTCCGGATTCTTGTCGGCGAACTGCTTGCTGGCGGTGGTTACCTCGAAGATCCTGATATTCATCGGCTTTCCCGTCGACGCGGAAAGGTCGTTGCCGGTGAAGAGGATCTTGGAGTCCTGGGCCTTGGCCAGTATCCGCGGCCAGAAGGCCGTGCCGATCGAGGCAAAGTCACCCTGGTTGGCCACGAAGGCCGTCACGGCATCCGCCATCTCCATGTGCACCAGGGTGATGTCTTTCTCCGTCAGACCGTACTTGTCCAGCATCAGATCCAGAAAGTAGTGGTTGACAGAGCCCTTCGCGGTGATTCCCGTCTTCCCTTTCACATCCGCCGGTGAGTTGATGTTCTTGCGCGAGACGATGGTGAATACGCCCGTGGACTCGCCGTGCGACCCCACGAAGTAGATAGCCGGGGCTTGTGCGGCGGACACGCTGATGGTGGGGGTGCTGCCTGTGATACCCATATCCAGCTTACCCGCGGCCATGGCCTCGAAAAGGGGCGCACCGGTGTCAAAGGCGGTCAACTCGACGTCCAGGCCGGCTTCCTTGAACCAGCCTTTCGCCAGAGCAACGCCCTCCAAGGCCATGTGAGGAGCCACAGCCCATCCAACCCGCACCTTGGTTAACTGAGCGGGGGCGGCAGTGGGTTGAGCGGCCTTGGCAGCGGTGGGTACGGCCGCCGCCGCTGGGGCGGTTGGCGCCGCGGCGGGTGCAGCAGGCTTGGTGGTGGGCGCCGGGGCTGGTACCGAGCTACTGCAGGCCGCAACCAATCCCATGGCCAGCATCAGCGCCAAGCCAATCAACAAGGGTCGCCTGTCGATAGTAACTCTCATGTCGAAACTCCTCTGTCCTCGACTACTCGTAGGATGATGCGCGTGGGGCACAAGATCCCTCGGGTCGGTGAGAATACCCAAGCGCCGCGTTTCTTTTTTCTCAGTTCACCTCCTTAGCATGAGCGTCCATTTTCCGCGATTCTGGTCCCGAGCGAGGCCGCTTCGCTACGGTTGGGCCGGCTCTTCCTGGGCCTGGGTCGCGCCGAACTCCTCCTCGAACTGCTCCCAGAGTCGCCGCCGAACAGCGCCAAACTCCTCTGACACCTTCATGTCCACGTTTCGAGGCCGCGGTAGGGGGATCTCGAAGATCTCCCTTATCCTGCCGGGCCTCCTGCTCATTACGGCGACCCTATCGGACAGGAAGATGGCCTCATCCAGGTCGTGGGTCACGAAGACCACGGTCTTCTTCTCCTGGCTCCAGAGATCCAGCAGCTCAGCCTGCATTCGGGTCTTGGTGAAGAGATCCAGCGACCTGAAAGGCTCGTCCATCAGCAGCACTTTCGGGTTGTAGGCGTAGGTGCGAGCAATGTCCACCCGCTTGCGCATGCCTCCGGAGAGTTCCTTGGGGAAAGCCTTCTCGAAACCGGCGAGCCCCACCAGCTGTATGTACTTCCGGACTATAGACTGCCGCTCAGTTCGACCATAACCGTGCAGCTTGAGCCCGTACTCCACGTTCTGCTCGACAGTCAACCAGGGAAAGGTGGCGTCCCGCTGGAACACCATCCCCTTGTTGGCATCGGGCCCCATGCTGGGCTGGCCATCCAGCAGGATCATCCCCTCCGTCGGTTCCACCAGCCCAGCGATTATCCGGAGCAGGGTGGTCTTGCCACAGCCACTAGGGCCCAGCAGGCAGAGGAACTCGCAGTCACGGACCTGCAGCGAGACGTCATGCAGGGCAATGGTACCCTCGTCTTCGCCTGTCTCGAACACGTGGGAGATGTGCTGGCACTCGATCTTGGGTGACGAGCTACCGTTGGACATATCCTCTTACCCCTCCCGGCGTTCCATCCAGCCGGTCATGCGCTGGTTGATGTAGCGAATGGTGCGATCCATGACGAAGGCTAGGAGCCCGATGCAGATGATGCCCACGAT
>DAHXJB010000454.1:0-6442 GCA_027372455.1 Chloroflexota bacterium
CAACTGGGAACTCATTCGCAGGATCTGGGCATGGTTCTTTCTCTGCCTGCTCGTTGTCTTCTTTACTGTTGCAACGAAGGCAATCAACAACACGGATTTTCTGAGCGCCCGCAGCATCTGGGGTATTCTCACATACGCCACGCAGATCCTGTTGGTCGGACTCGGGCAAACCCTCGTGATCATTGCTGCCGGCATTGATCTGTCTGTCGGTTGGGTTCTTGGGCTCGTGGCAGTGGTAGACGCAATGGTCATGGAGGTCATGTTCGCCGCGGGCATGCCCCCATTCCTCACCATCACAGTGGGTGCCCTGGTTGGCCTGGCTGTTTCGCTCATTCCCGGCTGGTTGAACGGATGGCTCGTGGCGCGAGTTAAAGTCCCGGCCTTCATTGCTACCCTTGGCATGGGGGGCGTTATCCAAGGGGCAGCATTCCTACTCTCAGGAGGCTATCCAGTCGCCAACCAACCACCCTATCTGGGCCAGCTGGGGAACGGTTACCTGCTGTATTTCACGCCCGGCAGCGGCTTCTCGTTCTTCTCCTTTCCAACAGGGCTACGAGCAGATCAGTTGAAGGATGTCGTCCCCATAATGCCTAATGTCGTACTCGCGACCATCTTCGTCGTGGCCATCCTGTGGTTCCTGCTGTCGCGCACGCAGTTTGGCCAGCACGTTTACGCCATTGGCAACAGCCTGGACGCTTCCATCCGGGCAGGCGTCCCAGTTCGGCGCACCCTCGTCCGAGTCTACATGATTTCCGCCTTGCTCGCGGGTGTCGCGGCGGTGCTCTGGACCGCTCGCTTTACAAGCGGCGCCGCGAATGCCGGCGAAACGACGACGCTGACCTCCGTGGCAGCGGTTGTGATCGGGGGTGCGAGCCTGTTCGGAGGCGAGGGAACGATCACCGGTACCGTCGTTGGTTCCCTGATCATCGCCACCATCCAGTTCGGACTCGTCGTGTTGAACGTGGTGCCCTTCTGGCAGTACGTGGCGGTGGGATTGGTCGTGATCATCGCCGTGATCGTCGACCAATTCGGCAGAACGTTGGGCAGGTGAGAAGATGGAACCAGTACCCGTACTGCGTGCGGTAGGTCTGCGGAAGCGCTTTGGCGGCCTCACTGCCGTCGATGGAGTGAGCCTCGATGTCCATGCGAACGAGGTGGTCGGCATTGTCGGCGATAACGGTGCTGGCAAGTCCACACTCATCAAGATGATTTCAGGGGTCTACAAGCCCGACGAAGGCGAAGTCAGTCTTGATGGTCAGAAAATGATGCTCAACGATCCGCGTGAGGCACGCCGCCTTGGCATCGAGACTATCTACCAGGATTTGGCGCTGGCGGACAATCTCGACGTCGGTTCGAACGTCTTTCTGGGGCGCGAAGTCCTCAAGCCTTTCATAGGTCGCCTGGTTACAACCCTCGATCGAAAGCGTATGCGTGAGGAATCGGCGGCGGTGCTGGACCGTCTTGGCATTCACATCCCTACCCTCACGCAGCCCATTCGAAACCTGTCCGGCGGACAGCGCCAAGCGGTTGCCATCGCCCGCGCGATCTATTGGAACGTGAGACTGATGATCTTGGACGAGCCGACCGCGGCGTTGGGCGTCTCCGAGCAGCAGAAGGTCTTGAAACTCGTGCGCACCCTGCGCGATCAACGCGTGGCGGTCATCATCATCAGCCACAACATGCAGGATGTTTTCGCCGTCGCCGACCGCATAGTGGTGATGCGGCGTGGTGCGAAGGTTGGGGAGTTGAAGACGGCACAGACAAAGGTGGACGAGATTGTTGGTCTCATGGTTGGCGTCGAAGCGGTAGGCCATCCGGCAGCCGTGCTCGAAGGCGACGGCGCGAACCCCGGGACAGAAGAAGAGGGCCTCCGAGCGATCGAGAGCTGAGGTGGCAGCTTCCGCATCGCCCGGACAGCTTGTGGAGGTGTTGGGAGAGTGAGTCTCGGCCGGCCGCGGAACCATGGCTGCCGCATCTCCGACGCGTGGACGTACCAATCTGGCAGCAGCGTCGAGGGCGGCCACTGAATTTGGGATGCCGAGAGGCAACCGTGCGCAGGGATGAAGTATTCAAGGCAATCGACCGGACCGGCCCATCCTACGTCCCGATCTATTTCTTCAACCGGGATCAGGACCAATCCGATATCGTGGCGATGGAGGTCCAGTTTCACTACCAGGGGCCTAATAGAGACCGTTCGGAGTGGGGCTTCACCTGGGAGCGCCTGGACGAGACGATGGGACAGCCATCCTCTTATCTCATCCAGGACTGGGGAGATTTGGAGAAGCTCGCGGTGCCGGACCCAGCGGATCCGGAACGTTTTCGCGACGTGCCAGAATTCACACGGCGCTACGCTGACCGCTTTCGCATGGCTGCCCTCGGGCTCAGCGGCTTCACCACCATGTGGAGCCTGCGCGGCTTCGACAAGCTGATGCTGGACCTTGCGCTGGAGCCGGACCAGGTCAACCGGCTGGCCGACGTGGTGTTCGGTTTTGAAGAGCGGCTCATCGCGGAATTGCCCCGCTATCAGTTCGACGCCGTGGCCTTCTTTGACGATTGGGGCACCCAGGAAGGCATGCTCATCTCGCCCCAAAGCTGGCGGCGAATCTTCAAACCGCGCTACGCCCATCAGTTCGCTCTGGCTCACCGCCTCGGACTACGCGTCTACTTTCACTGCTGCGGTCAATACCTGCCGATCATTCCGGACCTGGTCGAGGTTGGCGTAGACGTGCTCAATATCTCTCAGCCCAACCTTTACGACATTCAGGAATTGGGGAGGCGCTTCGGCGGCCAGGTGTGCTTCATCTGTCCGGTCAGTTACCAGACGACTTCCATCACAGGCACCCGCGAGGAGATCTTCGACGACGTGCGTGTCCTCGTTGACAGCCTTGGGCGCCTCAATGGCGGCTTGTTGGGCTACGTGGAGGAGTATCACAGCATCGGCATGTCTGAAAGCAACTACCAGGCATGTGTAGATGCCTTCCGGACTTTGGGACAGTACCATCCCGTGCAAGAGGCACATTGAGAGGCGGCGAATGAACCGTCGAGAGCGCGTGACGGCCGCGTTGAACCGGCGGCAACCTGTGGACCGAGTGCCTGTCTACATGTGGTTCCACCCGGCGACGGCGCAGCACCTGGCAGAACTGCTGGAGATCCCTCCTGCGTTCGTGGGCGAGGCGATGGGTAACGAAGCGAAGCCGAGGTCCGGCGAACCACGGCGCAACTCATCGATCACATGACGGCAGACGGCGGAGGCTACATCCTCGCCGCCTCTCACACCATCCCGCCCGAAACGCCAGATGCGAATATCTTCGCCATGTATGCCGAGGCGGGCATCAGCCGCGAGGAGATCCTGGATCGGGCTGCCGGGATCCGCGCCAGGCTGCAAGAAAAGCGTTAGCCAGCTGCGCCTTAACGCCGGACTCTCCTTGGAATGGAGCGCTCGCTGGACTGCTCATTCCGTCAGACTCCCTCTGCATGAATAGGTGAATGCCTCATGGGAAATGACCTGGAAAGCGACAATGGTGAGCACGGCCTGAAGAAACCGCTTGTGCTTGGTATAGACATTGGCGGGACAAAGACCGCCGCGGTTCTTGGAACGCTGGACGGACACATCTTGGATCGGGCGGAGGCTCCGACTCCCGCTCGCCAACCCTTTGATGTGGCGTGGGGGCGGATTGTCGACACGGCTGACCGTGTGCTCGCCTCCGCGCGAACAAAAGGACTGCAGCGGCCAGGGGCAATCAGCGTGGCAATCGGAGGTCCGCTGGACATCGAGCGGGGCATCATTGAATCCCCTCCTCATTTGCCCACCTGGGACCACGTACCGCTGAAGCAGCGGCTGGAAGAACATTACGGCCTGCCGGTGCTGGTCGAGCACGATGGTAACGCGGGGGCTTTGGCCGAGTTCTACTTTGGTGCGGGGCAAGGTGTAAGCAACCTAATCTATCTGACCATGGGCACAGGGCTGGGAGCCGGCATCATCCTGAACGGGCAGATCTACCATGGTATCTCCGATGCCGCCGGCGAGGTAGGTCATATCCGCCTGTCTGAGAATGGCCCAACCGAGTACGGCAAAGCTGGGTCTTTTGAGGGCTATTGCAGCGGAGCAGGGATCGTCCAGATGGCACGGCTCCGCGGGCTGGATTTCGGGCATCGCGAAGTCACCACGCGGGCAATCGTGGAGGCCGCGCTGTCCGGGGAACCGGATGCCCACCGATTGATCGAAGAGGTGGGAACGTGGCTGGGCCGGGGGATGGGCATTCTTGTCGACATTCTCAACCCGGAGAAGATAGTGGTATGCACGCTTGGCATGCTCCTGGGAGAGATGCTACTCGGCCCGGCACGGGCTGCCATGCGTCAGGAAGCCCTCGAGGTCACCGCCAAGGCGTGTGAGGTCGTGCCCGCCCGCCTGGGGGATGACCTTAGCAGCACCATGGCGCTGATGGCGGCGATTGATGCCTATCACCACCACCGCTTGCCCTTGCCTGAAGCCAAGGATTTCTCACGAGTGCTCAACTCGTTGAAAGACGGGGAAGAGGTTCACCGCCGGACGATGGAAGAACTGGCCTTGCCGATCACCAGGACCGCTCAGCTGTTGGTAGACGTTTTCAGACGCGGCGGCAAGGTGTTGGTGTGCGGCAACGGCGGCAGCGCGGCGACGGCTCAGCACCTTGCCGGCGAGCTCGCCGGCCGGTTCAGGGCTGATCGGAGCCCACTTCCGGCCATTGCGCTGAACGCTGACGCTGCTGTGATCACGTGCATCGGCAACGATTACGCATTTGATGAGGTATTTGCCCGCCAGGTGCGCGGTCTGGCGCAAAGCGGAGACCTCGTCATCGGTATCACGACCAGCGGCAAGTCGAAGAACGTCTTGCGCGCTCTGTCCGAGGCAGAGAAGATCGGAGCCGGCACCATTGCCCTCACCGGCGCGAGCGGGCTTGCCATTCCCAGCGCCGGCCACGTCCTGGCGGTCCCTTCATCGACAACGGCGCGCGTGCAGGAGGAACACGACGCCATCATTCACGCCTGGTGTGAGGTGATCGATCACGCCTTCACGCCTAAAGAGGAGCAGTCGGTTTCCAGTCGGATGTGACACCCCGTGCAAGCTCCAGGGCCTTTTAGTCTTCCCATGACGAAGCCACAAAGAGCGCCGCCGGAGCCACAACCGTGTCATGCTGAGCGTAAGCGAAGCATCTCCTCGCGACTGGAGAGATCCTTCGCTGTCGCTGTTCAGAAACTTCAAGTTTCTGTGCTTCGCACAGGGTTCCCGGAACCCTGGGATACTCAGGATGACAACTAAAAGGCCCTGGTGCAAGCTCTTCCGGGCCTCAACCCGCCCCTCCCCCGGTGGTATAATTGACTCTCACGCATACTCTGTTCGACAAAGGCTAACACCATGAGAATCTTGCTGTACACCGGCAAGGGGGGTGTGGGCAAGACAACGACGGCAGCGGCGACGGCGTTGAGGGCCTCCCGGTTGGGATACAAGACCATCGTGCTGAGTACCGACGCGGCCCACAGTCTGGCCGACTCTTTCGATCTGCCTCTGGGACCGGAGCCCACCCCCGTCACAGACAATCTGTGGGGTCTGGAGGTGGACATCTACCACGAGGTGGAGAGCCACTGGGGCACTATTCAGAACTATGTGGAGACCCTGCTCTCCTGGCGGGGAGTGGAAGGCATCGTCGCGGAGGAGTTGGCGGTCCCGCCGGGCATGGGCGAGTTGGCCAGTCTGCTACAGCTGGTGAAGCTGCACGATAGCCACCAGTACGACGTCCTCGTAGTGGATTGCGCCCCCACCGCCGAGACCCTGGAACTGCTGACCTTCCCGGAGATCGCTCGTTGGTGGATGGAGAAGATCTTCCCTGTCCAACGCCGGCTGGTCCAGGTAGCCCGACCGATCGTGAAGAGCGTCACCGGCATACCCATGCCCGGCAACGAGGTCTACGATGCGATCGAAGGGCTGTTCCACCAACTGGACATGATGCAGAAATTGCTGACAGACCCGGCACTGACCTCCATTAGGCTGGTAATCAACGCCGAGAAGATGGTGGTCAAAGAGGCGATGCGCACCGCCACCTACCTGAACCTGTACAACTACCCATGCGATCTGGTGGTGTGCAATCGGGTGATCCCCGACCTGGTGACCGACAGCTACTTCGACACCTGGAAGGCCTCTCAGGCGAAGTACATACGGATGGTGGATGAGGGTTTTGCCCCGACGCCGATTCGTTACGTGCCGCTGATGGATCAGGAGATCGTTGGCATCGAGGCTTTGGAGAGAGTGGCCGAGAAGCTGTTCGGTAAGGACGACCCGACCACCCTGTTCTACCGGGGTCGCAGCTACAACTTCGAGAAGCTGGAGCAAGGCTACCAACTGCTACTGCCGCTGTCCTTTGCCAGCAAAGAGAAGCTGGATATTAGACAGGTAGGGGACGAACTG
>DAHXJB010000455.1:0-4238 GCA_027372455.1 Chloroflexota bacterium
CAACGGCTACGTATACAGTGCGGTCGTGCCTCGCGACCCGGAAGAGGCGACAAAGATCGCTCCCTACTATGGTCTGGTGATGCCCACCTACGCCAAGGAGTTCCTGGGCTGGTGGAGAGATCGCTACCTGCCTGAAGTCAGGCGCAACTTTGAGTATCTCGACAGCTTCCCCACCGAAAGCGCCTCCCTCCCCGAGTTGATGATCTTCTTGGAGGAAGCTCTCGACATTCAAGAGCGCCACTTCCGCTTACACTGGATCCTAAACCTCGCCCAATTCCAGGCTTCCATGGACTTCGCCGCCGCGGTGGGTGAAGTGGTGGGCCAGGTTGACTCGGCGCTCATCGGACGGATCATGGTTTCCGTCGAGGATCGCAATTGGGATTCGATCGAGGGGCTCTGGAAGCTGAAGGAACAGGTGAAGGCCGACTCGGAATTGAAGGCGATCTTCGAGGGTGGCGACACGGCCAAAGCCATCATGCCCGTGTTGGAGGGCAGCCCCAATGGTCGGGCCTTCATGGCTGGAATCAGGGCGTATGCCAAGGAGTTTGGCTACAAGCCCATCCACACCCACGAATACGTGAACAAGCTGTGGGTTGAGGATGTTGCGCCGATCGTCGAGACCGTAAGAGGCTACCTGGCCATGGACTACGACTTCCCGGCTGCCTTCGAGGCAGTCAAGAAGGGCCAGGCTGTGGCTATCGCCGAGTTGCGTCAGCTTGTCCCATCGACAGCGACCGAAGAGCAAAGGGCAAAGCTCGAAAAGGCGCTGGACCTCGTCTTGAGCATGATGCCACTGACGCCGGACCACCACTTCTATTTCGACCAGGGCACCTATGCCCGTATGAGACTCGTCTTTCTCGCCATCGGGCGTCACCTGGTGAAGAAGGGGTTGCTGGACGATCCCGAAGACGTGTTCTACTTCACCTACGAGCAGTTGCGCTGGTACGCCTCCAACCCCAAGACGGCGGAGAATCCGAACGGGATTGATGGCAAGGCCATCGTAAAGAAGGAGCGCCGTGTCCGCGACGAGGCTTGGAAGGTTCGCCCGATGGACTGGGTCGGCACGGTCACTCAATGGTCGCTCTACCAGGAGCCTTACAAGACCTTGTGGGGATACCCCGAGAGGTTCCTGCGCGCCGCCGAAAAGGCCAACGAGCCCAAGGACATCGTCAAAGGGTTGCCCGCGGCAGCCGGTGTTGCCGACGGGACGGCCCGGGTGGTTCGGGGGTCCGAGGACTTCGACCTGGTGAAGAAGGGCGAGATTATGGTTTGTGTCATGACCAATCCGGCTTGGGTCGTGGTATTCACCAAGATCGCGGCTGTGGTCTGTGACACCGGCGGCGTGCTGGCCCATCCCGCCGTCGTCGCCCGCGAGTTCGGCATCCCGGCTGTAGTGGGGACGGCCAACGCCACGCTACGCATCAAGACGGGGGACCGACTGCGCGTGAACGGCAACACGGGTGTCGTGGACATCTTGAGATAGGTGTGACTCGCCTGCCGGTAACAGCCGGCAGGCGAGCTCCCTCGATCCCGGGGGACCGGTGGTCCGCGGGATCGGCAGTTGTCAACGAGTGAGGTCGAGAACAATGGCACTCAAAGGCGGATATGCCGGTTCAATCCTGCGAGTAGACCTGACCAGCGGCGTGATCCAGCGAGAGCCGCTCGACGAGGCCCTGGCGTTGGCCTACATCGGCGGGCGAGGCTTTACCTCTCGCTTGCAGTACGACCTGATCCCGCCGAACGTAAACCCGCTGGGTCCGGAGAACGTGGTTATCGTAGCCCCCGGGCCTTTGACCGGTACTTCAGCGCCTTCGTCCGGGCGCTTTTCCTTGGGCGCGCGCTCCCCGCTGACGGGCATTCTGGGCGATGCCAACTCCGGCGGTTTTTGGGGTGCGGTGCTGAAGCGGGCCGGGTACGACCTTATCCTCCTGCGAGGGCAGTCACCACATCCGGTCTACCTGGCGATCGACAACGACCGAGTCGAGCTTCGTGAAGCCCGCCACCTATGGGGCAAAGACACCCGACAGACCCAACAGTTGATCAGGGACGAACTGGGCAGAGATGTGAGCGTGGCAGCCATTGGCCAGGCAGGGGAGAACCAGGTGCACTTCGCCGGCCTAATTGTCGATGGAGAGCATGCTGCGGCACGCACCGGTTTGGGTGCGGTGTTGGGAGCGAAACGGCTGAAGGCCATCGCGGTGCGAGGGAGCCGAACTGTCCGGGTCCATGACCCCGTTGCCTTCAAGGAGCTGGCGAATCAACTTGTGAGACTGCTCACTTCCGACAGCCGTAGCGGCCGGGAGTTGCCGGAATACGGGACAACGGCGCTCCTCGATCACCACACGGCCATAGGTGGAGTTAACACTCGCAATTTCCAGTTTGGCCAGTTCGAGGGGAAGGAAAGGATCGACGGCGATGCGCTTAACCTGCAGTATCTGGTGAGGCCGACGGGTTGCTACCGCTGCCCGTGCAAGTGTGACCGGTACTCCCGTGTGACCGAGGGCGAATTCGCCGGCACCGAGGTCGGCGGACCCGAGTACAACGCCATCGTGGCCTTTGGCACTGCCTGCGGCAACGACAACCTGGCAGCGGTATTGAAGGCCAACGAGATGTGCAATCTCTACGGCCTTGACGTGGTGGACACGGGCAACCTGATCGCCTTTTCGATGGAGCTGTATCAGCGGGGCATCCTCTCCCAAGCCGAGGCGGATGGCCTCGATCTCAGTTGGGGCAACTATCATTCCATGTTGGAGATGATCGAACGTATCGCCTTCCGCAGAGGTTTCGGCAATCTCCTGGCCAACGGCATCCGGGCTGCCGCCCGGGGGATTGGTCGCAACGCGGACCGCTACGCCGTGCACGTCAAGGGCATGACACCGCCGCCGCTAGACGCACGGGCAGTGAAAGTCTACAACTTCCGCTATGCCGTATCGCCTCGCGGTGCCGATCACCTGCGCATCTCCGCTCCCGGCGCCTACGGCCTCGACACTCTTCCACCGTTGGAGGCGGCGACGAAACTCAAGATGTGGGAGAACATCGTCACCGTACCGGATCTGATGGGCATCTGCAAGTTCCCGTACTCCTACTATGCCGAGACGGTAGATCTCACACTGAAGAAGATGCTGCGGGTGGTGCCCGACCTCTACTCGGCTGCGACCGGCGTGGCAATCACAGGAGACGATCTGCTTCGAGTAGCAGAACGGGTCAATAATGTGGAGAGGGTGCATAACTGCCGCTTGGGCCTGACTCCCGCCGACGATACCTTGCCGCCACGGTTCACCGAGGATCCCATGCCTGAGGGCCCGGCCAAGGGCCGGGTATACGATATTCTGGACGGCATGAGGGAAGCCTGGTACGTCGTGCACGGTTGGGATAAGGAGACGGGGCAGCCTACCCACGGCAAACTGGAAGAGCTGGGGCTGGACGACATGGCCGATGACTTGGGGCGACGGGGTGCTCCGGGAGGAACCAAGAGCGAGATTGTGATGCAGGGGGGTGGGTGACTGATGGCTAAGCTGATCGATCTGAGCATGGAAGTGACCGGGGACATGGTGGTGTTCCCGCGGGTAGCTCGCCCGATTATGACGATGCTGGAAAGTTGGGAAGAGTTCGCCACCAATGTCGGTGCAGCCCAATATGGCGCGACATGGTTGACAGCACACTACGTAACCATTTTAGGAGACCATGTGGGCACTCACGTGGACTCCCTGAAGCACATGCGAGCCGGTGCTCCCGGTCCGGAGGGCATCCCGCTGGAGTACTGCTACGGCGACGGCGTCGTGCTCGACTTCAGCGATAAGCCGGCTGGGTATGGCATCACCAGCGCCGACCTGACGGCAGCTTTGGGTAAGGTCGGCTACTCTCTGAAGCCCCTGGACATCGTACTGATCAAGACAGGCGCCTCGCGCTATAACACGGAAATGCGCTACCTGACAGAACACTGCGGCATGACAGGCGAATCCACCAACTGGCTGATCGACCAAGGGATAAAGGTGATGGGTATTGATGCCCCAACCTGGGACCGGCCCGTCAAGTCGATGTTCGAGACTCAGGAGTTCTGGCCAGCCCACCGCGTAATGCTGGAGCGGGAGTACTACCACCTGGAGAACCTGGCCAACCTGGACGCCATCCCTGCCTCTGTTCGGTTCAAGTTATCCCTGTTCCCCATTAAGTGGAAGGGGACCACGGCGGCTCCGGTGAGGGCAGTGGCGATTGTGGAAGACTAAGAGGCGATGCAG
>DAHXJB010000471.1:0-11613 GCA_027372455.1 Chloroflexota bacterium
AACGCCCGATACTCCGCCTCACCCCTCATCGCCAATACCTTGGTGATCGCGGCCGTCAGCGTCGTCTTCCCGTGGTCCACGTGCCCTATCGTCCCTACGTTCACGTGAGGCTTCGTCCGCTCAAACTTCTTCTTCGCCATGACCTGCAATTCCTCCCGACAACTGCGACTGCGTCTGTAAGCTTACGAGCGCGACCTGGATACGACTTCCTCGCTGATGGTGATGGGAACTGGCGCGTAGTGGGAGAACTCCATCGAGTGGGTCGCCCTCCCACGGGTCATAGAGCGAAGCTCGGTCGCGTATCCAAACATCTCCGCCAGAGGAACCTGGGCGCGCACCACCTGCGAGCCCGCACGCGCGTCCACACCGAGTACGTGGCCGCGACGAGCGTTGATGTCCCCCATAACATCCCCTAGAAACTCCTCGGGCATCACCACTTCGACCTTCATGATCGGCTCCAGCAGCAGCGGAGCCGCCTTGCCAACTGCATTTTTCAGCCCCATGGAGCCCGCGATCTTGAAAGCCATCTCCGAGGAATCCACCTCGTGATAGGAGCCATCCATCAGGCTGACCTTCACATCCACCATGGGATAGCCGGCCAGCACCCCGGTCTCCAAGGCCTCCTTCACACCGGCCTCCACCGCTGGTATGTACTCCCTCGGAACAGTGCCTCCAACGATCCTGTTCACAAACTCGAAGCCCTGTCCCGCTTGCAGCGGCTCCACTTCCACCCAGACGTCGCCGTACTGCCCTCGCCCGCCTGTCTGCCGAACGTACCGACCCTCGGCCCTGGCCGGGCGGGAGATCGTCTCCCGATAAGCTACTTGAGGCCTGCCCACGTTCGCGTCCACGTGGAATTCCCGCATCATCCGATCGACGATGACCTCAAGATGCAACTCCCCCATGCCGGATATGATGGTCTGACCCGTCTCCAAATCAGTTCGGACCCGAAAGGTCGGATCTTCCTCGCCCAGCTTAGCTAGAGCACCACCCATCTTGTCCTGATCCGCCTTGGTCTTCGGCTCTATCGCCACCGAAATCACAGGCTCGGGGAACTTGATAGCCTCCAGGATAACCGGCCGGCCCTCATCGCACAGGGTGTCTCCTGTGAAGGTGTTCTTCAACCCTACTGCCGCCGCGATATCCCCGGCTGAGACCTCCTGGACCTCTTCCCGGTGGTTTGCGTGCATCTGCAGCAGCCGTCCCACCCGTTCCTTCTGCCGCTTAGTGGCGTTGTAAACGTAGGACCCGGCCCCCAGCTTGCCCGAGTAGACACGAAAGTAGGCCAGCCGGCCCACGAACGGATCAGACACGATCTTAAAAGCCAGCGCGGCGAACGGCTCGTCTTCGTCCACGAGCCGAACTTCGGGCTCCAGCGTCTCGGGACGGAGCCCGTTCACCGGAGGAACATCCAACGGCGAAGGCAGGTAATCCACCACTGCGTCCAGCATCGGCTGGATCCCTTTGTTGCGAAGCGCGCTGCCGCAAAGAACGGGGACCAGGGTATAGTTTAGGCTCGCCCGCCGCAAGGCACCGCGCAATTGAGCCGGAGTGATCTCCTCCCCCTCGAGATACCGAAGCGTCAACTCGTCGCTGGTCTCCACGATACGCTCAAGCATGCCATCGCGCCGACGCCTGACCTCGTCGACCAACTCCTCCGGCACCGGCATCCGCTCAGGGGGAACGGAGAGATCCTCGGGGAAAACGATCAGCTCCATGTCGATAAGATCGATCACCCCGCGGAACGCCTGCTCCGCGCCGACAGGCATCTGAATCGGGACTGCACGCGCGCCAAGTCTCTCCTCGATCATCGCGATGGTGCGGTAGAAATCGGCGCCGGTGCGATCCATCTTGTTTACAAAGCAAATGCGAGGTACGTGATAGCGATCGGCCTGCCGCCAAACGGTCTCCGACTGAGGCTCCACACCAGCCACGGCATCGAATACGACCACCCCGCCGTCCAGCACCCGTAGGGAGCGCTCCACCTCCACCGTGAAGTCCACGTGCCCGGGCGTGTCGATGATGTTGATCTGGTGATCTCGCCAAAAAGCGGTGGTGGCGGCAGCCGTGATCGTGATGCCTCTCTCCCGCTCCTGGTCCATCCAGTCCATCACCGCGGTCCCCTCATGAACCTCGCCGATCTTGTAGGTTCGGCCGGTGTAGTAGAGGATCCGCTCGGTCGTGGTGGTCTTCCCGGCGTCAATGTGCGCAATTATTCCGATGTTACGGGTTCTTTCCAGTGGTATGGCCCGCGGCATTCGGCTTCAGTCCTACCACCTGTAATGAGCGAAGGCCTTGTTGGCCTCGGCCATCCGGTGCACGTCTTCCTTCTTCTTAATCGTCGTGCCCGTTCCGTGAGCACAATCGAGCAGCTCGGCCGCCAACCTCTCGGCCATGGAGTGACCGCCCCTGGCCTTGGCCGAGGCAAGGATCCAACGCATGGCGAGGGCAAAACGACGATCTCCCTTGATTTCCACCGGCACCTGATAGGTGGCACCACCTACCCGTCGAGGCTTAACCTCCAACACCGGCGCAGCATTTCTCATCGCCTGCTCGAAGGTGTCCGCGGGATTGCGATGCGTCTGCTTCTCGATGCGATCCAGCGCATCGTAGACAATCGCCTCCGCGGTGCTCTTCTTGCCCCGCTCCATTACCCGGTTTATGAACTTGGCGATCGTTCGGTTGCCGTATCGAGCGTCCGGCACAACCGGCCGCCGGACGACCCTCGCGCGCCTCGGCATGTTTCCCTCCAAAGATATTACGACTACCCTAACAATCCACATGAATACCGGGCCAGAGATTGCTTGTCAGAACCTGGCCCGGTATTTCACAACCAGCCTGTCCCTAACTACTTTCCGCCAGCGCCCTTCGGCACTTTGGCGCCGTACTTTGAACGGCCCTTCTTCCGATCCTTCACGCCGGCGGCGTCCAACGCACCTCGGATGATGTGATAGCGAACCCCAGGAAGGTCCTTCACGCGCCCGCCTCGGATCAGCACCACAGAGTGCTCCTGCAGGTTGTGCCCCTCTCCGGGAATGTACGCCGTCACTTCCATCTGGTTCGTCAACCGAACCCTCGCGATCTTCCGCAGGGCCGAGTTCGGCTTCTTCGGGGTCATCGTCTTCACCTGAGTGCAGACGCCCCGCATCTGGGGGGCTCCGCCACCGCGCGTGGTCTTCCGCTCAAGCGCGTTATAGCGGAACCGCAACGCCGGAGCCTTGGTCTTCTTCATGGTCTTCGCTCGGCCCTTGCGGACCAACTGACTGATGGTTGGCAAGCTCCAACTCCTCCCAGACCTGGTTCACTTGGCTACTACCGATTCGTCCGCTCATGGGGTGCGGCGGACACAGCAATTGTTGAGTTTATCAAAGGTCTTCTATGCTGTCAAGGCTGCTGGACAGCTTCCTCCTCAGCCCCTTCCCTTTGCCATTCAAGCCAGCCGGTCGGCGGCTTTTGCGCTGCCAGCCGCCGGGCCTCCACCCCTGTACCGGCCGGTATCAGCTTCCCGATGATCACGTTCTCCTTCAGCCCCATCAGCTTGTCTGTCTTCCCGCTGATGGCGGCCTCCGTGAGCACCTTGGTCGTCTCCTGGAACGATGCCGCCGCCAGGAAGCTGTCGGTGTTGAGAGACGCCTTGGTCACGCCCATCAGCACGGGCTGAGCGGTAGCAGGCTCGCCACCCTCGGCCAGCACCTGTCGGTTCTTCTCCTCGTAGGTGAAGCGATCTATCAACTCCCCAGGGAGCAGATCGGTGTCGCCCGGCGAATCGACCCTCAGCTTCCGAAGCATCTGCCTGACGATGATCTCGATATGCTTGTAGTTGATGCTCACGCCCTGGGACCGGTACACCTCCTGCACCTCATCAACCAGGTATCGCTGCACCTCATCCTTGCCCTGGATCCGCAGGATATCTTGCGGGTTCCTGGATCCCTCGGTGAGCTGATCGCCCGCGCTGACCGGCTGCCCGTTCTCCACTTTGATGCGCGCGGAAGGAGCTACCTCGTACTCTCGCTCCTCCACTTCCTCGTAGCGAATGGTGATGGCCTTGCCGATCGCCTCGACAACACCGGTCACCCGCGCAGCCACCGGCTCGGCACCCTCCATCGTGACAAGCGGATCCCCCGCCGCGACGTTGTCTCCCTGCTGGACGACAACCTCGTAACCCTCGGGGACCGGATAGTCGTCCACGTAGGTTTCGCGCGACGAGACCTTGATCACTCGCTTGTCATCGCGCCGCTCGATCTGAACGACCCCATCGATCTCGCTCAACACCGCCTCGCCTTTGGGCACCCGAGCCTCGAACAGCTCCTCCACCCTCGGTAGACCGCTGGTGATGTCGAGACCGGCAACGCCGCCCGTGTGGAAGGTACGCATTGTGAGCTGAGTGCCTGGCTCGCCGATCGACTGAGCCGCCACGATACCAACCGCGTCCCCGGGCTTGGCTAACTCGCCCGTGCCCAGATGTCGACCGTAGCATCGGCGGCACACCCCGAACCTGGACTCGCAGGTCAGAGGAGAGCGCACGTACACCCGAGGAATGCCCACCTCGATGATCCGAGCCAGGCCCACCTCATCGATCATCTCGTTGCGATCGACGATAACTTCCCCGGTAGTGGGATCGGCCACCATCTCGGCAGCCATCCTACCCAGCACCTTGTCCCGGGCCACATCGGGATCTTCAGGTGAAATCTCGAGCCAGGCGCCGATCTCGGTTTCGCAGTCCTCCTCGTGAACGATCACGTTCTGCGCCACGTCGATCAGTCGCCGCGTCAGGTATCCGGAGTCAGCGGTTCTGATAGCGGTGTCTGCCAGACCCTTTCGGGCACCGTGAGTCGAGAGGAAGTACTCCAGCACGCTCAATCCGCCGCGGAAGCTGGAGCGAATGGGCAGCTCGATGATCCGGCCGGAGGGATCGGCCATAAGGCCTCGCATACCGGCCATCTGAGAGATCTGCTGGACGTTACCTTTGGCCCCCGAGGTGGCCATCAGGTTCACCGAACCATACGGATCGAGGGCATCCCGAACCGCGGAAGTCACATCTTCCTTAGCCTTCGTCCAGATCTCGATCACCTCGTTGTACCGCTCTTCGTCGGTGATCAGGCCCCTGCGGTACTGCCGTTCGACCTGGGCAACCTTGGTGTCGGCATCAGTCAGGATGGCTTCCTTCCGCTCTGGAATGCTGATGTCCTCAATCGAGATCGTTATGCCCGACTTGGTGGCGTATTGGAAGCCTATCCGCTTGATCTTGTCCACCACCTCGGCCGTTTTTTCGTTCCGGAACCTCCGGAACACCTCGGCCACCACCCGCTTGAGGGCACCCTTGTCCATGATTTCGTTGCGGAAGCCCAACTCCGGGGGCAGCACCTCGTTGAAGAGGATCCGCCCGGCCGAGGTAGTCAGGTACTCCTGTCCACCAATCCCGTTCAGTCCAGAAGACCTCACCTTGATGGCGGCATGAAGGTCGATCAACCCCAGATCGTAGGCCAGCCGAACCTCCTCACGGTCGGCGAACAGCTTACCCTCGCCCTTGGAGCCGGGCACGATCATGGTCATCCAGTAGCAACCGAGCACCATGTCCAGGGTCGGGGAAACCACCGGCTCGCCGTTAGAGGGGAGCAGCAGGTTGTAGACCGAGAGCAGCATCTTGCGAGCCTCGTCCTTAGCTGCCCCGGACAGCGGCACGTGTACGGCCATCTGGTCGCCGTCGATGTCGGCGTTGAAAGCGGCGCAGACCAACGGGTGGATCTGGATGGCGCTTCCCTCGATCAGCACCGGCTGGAAGGCCTGAATGCCGAGTCGGTGGAGGGTAGGAGCTCGGTTCAGCAACACCGGATGGTCGCTGATCACCTCCTCCAGAACATCCCACACCTCGGCCCTGACCCGTTCCACAATCCTCTTGGCACTCTTGATGTTATGGGCGAAGTTCCGCTCCACCAGCTTGCGCATGACGAACGGCTTGAACAGCTCCAACGCCATCTTCTTGGGCAAGCCACACTGGTGCAGGTGCAGCTCCGGGCCAACGACGATCACCGAGCGGCCGGAATAGTCCACACGCTTGCCCAGCAGGTTCTGGCGGAAGCGGCCCTGCTTCCCCTTCAGCATGTCGCTGAGGGATTTCAATTTGTGGTTGCTCGAACCCGATACCGCCCGGCCGCGCCGACCATTGTCGATGAGGGAGTCCACAGCCTCCTGAAGCATCCGCTTCTCGTTCCGGATAATGATCTCGGGTGCCCCCAGATCCAGCAGCCTCTTCAGTCGGTTGTTTCGGTTGATCACTCGGCGATACAGGTCGTTAAGATCGCTGGTTGCAAACCTCCCGCCGTCCAGCTGGACCATGGGACGCAGGTCGGGCGGCAGCACAGGCAGCACCGACTGGATCATCCACTCGGGACGGTTGCCGGACTTCCGAAAAGCCTCCACAACTCGGAGCCGCTTCGTCGCCTTCTTCCGGCGCTGCCCAGAGGAAGAACGGGTCTCGCCCCTGAGCTGAGAGGCCAGCTGGTCAAGATCTACTCGAGAGATCAACTCGTGGACCGCCTCAGCCCCCATGTCCGCGCGGAAGATCCTGCCGCACTGCTCGACCAGCTCCCTGTACTCGATCTCGCTGAGGGTCTGCATCACCTTGATCTGCTCGATCTTCTTGATGCGAGCGTCGCCGGCCATCCGGATCGACTCGGCTTCGGCACTTCCACGAGATCGGGACTCGGCGATCTGGCTGTCGGCGTTATACCGAAGGGCGTCAACTTCGGCGTCGGCCCTCGCCGACACCTTGTCCTGCTCCGACTGGATATCCAGCTCGGTGCGATCGATCTGCTCCTGAGCCAACCGCCGCAGCTCGTCTCGATGATCACGCCGAACGGCAGCCCCCTGCTCCACCAATACCGTCTTGGAAGGGCCGAACAGGATATCCTCGGGCGCCGACTGCCCCACCAACTGCTGGAGACGCTGATCCACTTCCTGGGCAGACTGGCTTATCTCGTCGATGGAAGCTACCTTGCGGCCCTCCAACTCGTGCAGCCTGGCTTCCTTGTCCGCCCGAATCTGGTCGATCTTCCCGTTCAGTTCCTCTTGTAGCTCGGAGATCCGATCCTCGGCTGAGCGCTCAATGCGGCTGACTCGCGACTCCACCTCGTGCTCGACCTGCTGGACCGCCTTTCGGCGGGCCGTCTCGTCGACCTCGATGATTATGTACTTGGCAAAGTAGAGTACCTGCTCCAGCACTCTCGGGGTCATGTCCAGCAGCAGGCCGATACGGCTCGGTGTACCCTTCACGAACCAAATGTGGCTCACCGGCGAGGCCAACTCTATGTGACCCATCCGCTCGCGCCGAACCTTGGCCCGGGTAACCTCAACGCCGCACTTGTCGCAAACGATCCCCTTGTATCTGACCCGCTTGTATTTGCCACAGGCGCATTCCCAATCCTTCGTGGGACCAAAGATCCGCTCGCAGAAGAGACCGTCTCGCTCCGGCTTCAAGGTCCGGTAGTTGATGGTCTCGGGCTTGGTCACCTCGCCCTTCGACCAACTCCTGATAGTCTCGGGCGAAGCGAGCATAATGCGCACTGCGTTGAAATTGTTGACATCAAGCATTTCTTAGCGCTCCAGCCTTGAGATGTCCACGTCCATCACGTGGGTGGCATCTACCGTCGCATCCTCCAGCAGGGGGATGTTCTCATCCTCCTCGTTCAAGATCTCCACGGCAAGGCCCAGACTCTGAAGCTCTTTCACCAGCACCTTGAAGGACTCAGGCACACCGGCCTCGAAGATCTGGTCGCCCTTCACGATAGCCTCGTAGGTCTTCACGCGACCCACCACATCGTCCGACTTGACTGTCAGGATCTCCTGCAGGATGTGGGCGGCACCGTAGGCCTCCAGAGCCCACACCTCCATTTCACCGAACCTCTGGCCACCGAACTGCGCCTTGCCACCGAGAGGCTGCTGGGTAATCAACGAGTATGGGCCCGTGGACCTGGCGTGGATCTTGTCTTCCACCAGGTGGACCAACTTCAGCATGTAGATCTGACCCACTGTCACTGGCTGCTCGAATGGCTCACCAGTTCGACCGTCGAAGAGTTGGATCTTGCCGGATCCAGGCAGACCGGCCTGCTCCAGCAGAGCCCGAATATCCCCCTCTGTTGCGCCATCGAACACTGGCGTAGCCACCTTGACTCCCAGTACCGAGGCGGCCCATCCCAGGTGGGTTTCCAGGATCTGGCCAACGTTCATTCGAGAAGGCACACCGATGGGGTTCAGGACGATCTCGATGGGGGTGCCATCAGGCAGGTAGGGCATATCCTCGACCGGAAGGACTTTGGATACCACCCCCTTGTTGCCGTGGCGTCCGGCCATCTTATCGCCCTCGGAGATCTTCCGCTTCTGGGCGATGCTCACACGCACCAGCTTGTTCACCCCTGCCGGCAGTTCGTCGTGGGTCCCACGCTCGAAGACACGCACGTCCACCACCTTGCCCCGCTCGCCGTGCGGCACCCGCAGGGATGTGTCCTTAACCTCACGAGCCTTCTCGCCAAAGATGGCTCTCAGAAGCCTCTCCTCGGCCGTCAACTCAGTCTCCCCCTTGGGGGTGATCTTGCCTACCAGGATGTCCCCAGGCCCCACCTCAGCGCCTACCCTGATGATCCCGAACTCGTCTAGATCCCGAAGGCTATCCTCACCGACGTTGGGAATATCCCTGGTGATCTCCTCAGGACCCAGCTTGGTATCCCGGGCTTCGATCTCGTGCTTCTCTATATGAATGGAGGTGAACTTGTCGCCTTGGACGATGCTCTCACTCAGGATAATGGCGTCCTCGAAGTTGTACCCTTCCCAGGACATGAAGGCCACCAGAACGTTCTGTCCCAGCGCCAGCTCGCCACCCTGGGTCGAGGAGCTATCCGCCAGTGACTGCCCGGCCCTCACCTTTTGTCCCTGCACCACGATGGGGCGTTGGTTCAGGCAGGTGCCCTGGTTAGACCGCAGGAACTTGATCAGCGGGTAGCTGTGCCGGTTCCCCTCGGGATCGACTACAACTACCTCCTTTGCAGTGGAAGACTCCACCACACCCTCGGTCAGAGAGAGAACCACCTGACCCGAATCCTGCGCCGACTGCCGCTCCATGCCGGTACCAACCAGCGGCGCCTCCGGCTGCAGCAGCGGCACCGCCTGGCGCTGCATATTTGAACCCATCAGGGCGCGGTTGGCGTCGTCGTGCTCCAGGAATGGGATTAGAGCTGTGGCCACGCTTACCGTTTGCTTCGGAGACACGTCGACGAAATCGATCCGCTCCGGCATCTCGAGCAGGAACTTCTCGCCGTGGCGCACCGAGACCCTTTCGTCGACGAAGGTGCCATCCGGATTCAGTCGAACGTTCGCCTGGGCTACGGTGTAGAGATCCTCCTCGTCCGCCGTGAGCCGCTGGATCTCTCCAGAAACGAATGGCCTCACGTCCACTTCCTGCATCGGCAGCTTCGCCAGGGTCTGCGCCATCGTCTCATCGATCAACGTCCCCGGCTCGGCGATCACTGTGCCGGTCGCGGGATCCGTGGCCCGAGTCCTGAGATACCGCCCCCTCGTCAATGCCACCTCATTCGTCACCCGCCGCTGAACCTTCCGGTAGGGGGTGTCTATGAACCCATACTGATTGATCTGCCCATAGGTCGCCAGGCTTCCGATCAGTCCGATATTGGGGCCCTCAGGTGTCTCGATCGGGCAGATCCGACCGTAATGGCTGTGATGGACATCGCGGACCTCGAACCCGGCGCGGTCGCGGCTGAGACCGCCCGGCCCCAACGCGGAAAGACGACGCTTGTGCGTTAACTCCGCGAGAGGGTTGGTCTGGTCCATGAACTGCGAAAGCTGGCTGCCCCCGAAGAACTCTCTCATGGCCGCGACAACCGGCCTGATGTTGATCAGTCCGGCTGGGGTCGCCTGATCGGCCTCCTGAATGGTCATGCGCTCCTTGACCACCCGCTCCATGCGCAGCAGTCCAACCCGGAACTGGTTCTGGATCAACTCACCAACCGCACGAACCCGCCGGTTTCCCAGATGATCTATATCGTCGGGTCGACCCTGCCCGTTGTTGATCTGGATCATCTTCTTGACGATGTCGGTCAGGTCCTGAGGGGTGAGCACCCTCTCCGTCGTGGGGATCTCCAGGCTAAGCCGGCGATTCAGCTTGTAGCGGCCGACCCTGCCCAGGTCGTATCGACGGAAATTGAAGAACAGCGAGTTCAGCAGATTTCGAGCGTTCTCGGGGTTGGGTGGGTCGCCCGGCCGAAGTCGGCGATAAAACTCGAGCAACGCCTCCTCGGTGGTGCGGGCGACATCCTTTTCTATTGTGCTCGCTATGTACTGATGCTCTTGATTGGTGTCGACGTCGGCATAGAGACCCAGCAGCTCTTCGTCGCTCCCGAATCCTATGGCCCTCAGCAAGGTGGTTACAGGGATCTTGCGCTTTCGGTCCACCTTCACCGAAAGCACATCCCGGTTGCTGGTCTCGAACTCCAGCCATGCACCCCTGTTCGGGATCAACTTCCCCATGCAGAGGGCTCGCCCGCTTGACGGATCCTCCTCGACGGTAAAGTACACACCAGGGGAACGAACCAACTGGCTAACGACAACGCGCTCGGCGCCATTAATAACGAAGGTCCCGTTCTCGGTCATGAGCGGGAAGTCGCCCATGAATATATCCTGTTCCTTGATTTCGCCGGTTTGCTTTATGTGGAGCCGAGCCCTCACGCGGAGCGGCGCGGCAAATGTCATGTCTCTTTCACGGCACTCCTGCTCTGACGCCTTGGGCTCATCGAACCGATAGCTCTCGAAGGTCAGCTCCAGATTGCGGCCGGTGAAATCCTGAATGGGCGAGATCTCCGCAAACAGCTCCTTCAGACCCTCGTCTTGGAACCACCTGAACGAGTCACGCTGCACCTGAATCAAGTTGGGAATATGCATAACGTCGGCGATGCGCGCAAACGAGAGCCTGTCGCCCCCGTCCATAGTGGTCAATGAGGTAGAAGGACGAGCAATTGTCATGGACTACAACCCTCCGCACTAGTCGTGGCAGGCGTGAACTGGGCATTCTTTGGCCGTAAAGGTTAGTTTATCAATCTGCAAGAGGCACGTCAACCTGCATTGGCTGGAAAAATGCACAACCCGACGACCCGATTTCAGTCGCGACATCGGGCTCTCACGCTGGCGAGCGGAAAACGGCGCAGTGCGCCGATTTCCACGGCAGTCAAGCAGGCATAGCAAGAACCAGACCATCATTTTGCCCCACGTAACCAAGGGAGCCATCCCAAAGCTGGTATGCGCAAGATCGCACAATCCCTTTACATCGCCCACCCCCATTGTCTATAATGAGACTGCGCTTGGGCCGCTAGCTCAATTGGCAGAGCAAGTGACTCTTAATCACTTGGTTACAGGTTCGAGTCCTGTGCGGCTCACCGAAGCGGGGGAGTGTCGGAAATGGTAGACGATCATGACTTAGGATCATGTGGAGATGATCCGTGTGGGTTCGAGTCCCACCTTCCCCACTGATGGCAGAAACGGTTCGAGAAGCCTGCGGGTGACTCTGTTTCTGCCGGCTAGAATAGTGCGGAAGTGGCTCAGTGGTAGAGC
>DAHXJB010000479.1:0-3937 GCA_027372455.1 Chloroflexota bacterium
AGTTAAGGCTCTTGCCATGTGGATGACGTGGAAATGCGCCGTGGTCGGTATTCCCTACGGCGGTGCCAAGGGCGGAGTCATCTGCAATCCCAAGACGATGTCCATGGGTGAGTTGGAAAGACTCACCCGGCGCTACACCACCGAGATCTCCGTTCTGATCGGCCCGGAGAGAGACATCCCCGCCCCAGACGTCAACACGACCCCCCAGGTAATGGCCTGGCTGATGGACACCTACAGCATGCACAAGGGCTACTCCGTGGCGGCGGTGACCACGGGAAAGCCGCTCTCCATCGGGGGCTCAGAGGGGCGGAACGAGGCCACGGCGCGTGGCTGCAGCTACGTAGTCCGAGAGGCAGCGAAGGTCAAAGGCATCGACCTCAAGAGTGCCACCGGCGTCGTTCAGGGTTTCGGCAACGCGGGCTCCAACGCGGCCAAGTTCCTCGCCGAGGATGGTGTCAAGATCATAGCGGTGAGCGATTCCCGGGGCGGGGTCTTCAATCCGGCCGGCATGAATCCGGTGGAACTCATGCGGTTCAAGCAGGAGACCGGCACCGTCGTCGGGTTCCCCAGATCTCAGCGGATTTCCAATGAAGAACTCCTGGAGTTGGAGTGCGACATCCTGGTGCCGGCAGCCATGGAGAAGCAGATCACGGGGGACAACGCGTCCCGACTGAAGACCAAGCTGATCGCCGAGGCGGCCAACGGACCCACGACGCCCCAGGCCGACGAGATTCTCACCGCCAAGGACACGCTGATCGTCCCAGATATTCTGGCCAACGCGGGCGGAGTGACCGTCTCATACTTCGAGTGGGTTCAGGACCTGATGGCCTTCTTCTGGACGACGGACGAGATCAATGCTCGACTTGAGCAGATAATGCAACGCTCTTTCCGCGACGTGAAGAAGATGGCCGACGAATTCGGGGTGAACATGCGGGTGGCGGCCAACATGCTGGCTATCAAGCGTGTGGCGGACGCCACCACGGTTCGCGGCATCTATCCGTGACGCAGTGAGTTGGGAGGGTGCTCCTTGTGCCCTCTCGGGACAAAAAGAAAGGGGAGTGGAGTTAGCGATCCACCCCCCTTTCTCGTGCCCGCGCTAGCTGGCGAGAGGCAACAGGCTCCGCTCGGTCTCTCGATCGAACAGCTGGACCTGATCCTTGGGGAAGGCAAGCTTCACCACATCCCCAGTCTTCATTCGGTTGGAGGCATCCATCTTCGCCACGAAGCTCTTCCCTCCTACCAATAGGTAGACCACCTGCTCCGACCCCATCATCTCCACCACCTCGACCGTGGCTGGGATCTCCCCCTGGCTATCCGTCTCCCCACGGCTGATCTCGCTCAGATGCTCAGGCCGGATGCCCATGATCACCTTCTTCCCCTGGTAGGAGCCCAGGGCCTTCCCCATCGACCCATTCACTCCCACGCCGAAGCCTTCCCCGGCCAACTCAGCCTTCCCATCCCTGACCGAGACCGTGGCATCGAAGAAGTTCATCGCGGGCGAGCCGATGAAGCCCGCTACGAAGGTGTTCGCGGGGTGCTCGTACAGCTTCTGAGGGGTGTCAAGCTGCTGCAGTATGCCATCCCTCATCACCGCTATCCTCGTCCCCATCGTCATCGCTTCCACCTGGTCGTGCGTCACGTAGACGATCGTCGTCTGCAGCCTCTGGTGCAGCTTGATCAGCTCCGCCCTCGTCTGCACCCTCAGCTTCGCATCCAGGTTACTTAGCGGCTCGTCCATCAGGAACACCTTCGGCTCCCGGACAATCGCCCTTCCCAGCGCCACCCGCTGCCTCTGGCCTCCTGAGAGCTGCTTCGGCTTCCTGTCCAGCAGCGCCTCGATCCCCAGGATCGCCGCCGCCTGCTTCACCCGCTTCTCTATCTCCTCCTTCGGCACTTTCCTCATCTTGAGGCCAAAGGCCATGTTGTCGTAAACGTTCATGTGGGGATAGAGGGCGTAGGACTGGAACACCATCGCGATGTCCCGGTCCTTCGGCGAAACGTCGTTCACCAGCCGATCGCCGATCACGATCTTCCCATCGGTGATCTCTTCCAGCCCCGCGATCATCCTCAGGGCAGTGGTCTTGCCACAGCCCGACGGCCCCACCAGTACCAGGAACTCCTTGTCCCGGATGTCGATCGAAAGGTCGTTCACGGCGGTGACGTTGCCAAACTTCTTGGTCACGTGATCCAGTACTACCTGTGCCATCAGCTACCTCCCGTTATCCCTATCCCTTGACTGCTCCAGCCGTGAGGCCGGAGACATAGTTATCGACGAAGAAGGAGTAAATAACCGCGACCGGCACCGAGCCGAGCAGTCCGGCGGCCATTAGTGAGCCCCACTGGTAAACATCCGCCTTGATCAGGTCACTCACGGTCCCCACCGGAATGGTCTTCATCGCGCCCGATCCCATGAAGATCAGGGCATACAGGAACTCATTCCACGATAGGGTGAAGGAGAAGATCCCAGCCGACAGGATCCCTGGGATAGCCAGCGGCAAGACGATGGAGAACATCGCGCGCAGCCGACTCGCCCCGTCGATCATAGCACATTCCTCAAGTTCGTGCGGGATCGTCCTGAAATAGCCCATCAGGATCCACCCGCCGAACGGTATCAGAAAGGTCGGGTAGGTCAGAATGAGGGCCCAGTAGGTATTGTAGAGGTGGAAGGAGTTTATCACCTGGGCCAGGGGAAGGAACAGCAGAGTAGGTGGAACGAGGTAGGCCAGGAATATCGCGATCCCCATGAAGTTCGCGCCGGGAAAACGGAGACGGCCCAGGGAATAGCCGATGAGGATGCTACAGAAGAGCGACAGGAACGTCGCCGCGAAAGTCACGATGGTGGTGTTGACCGTCCACTGGACGAAGGCAGTGTTGGTAAACAGGTAGCCATAGTTGTCCAGGGTGGCGTGCCACGGGAAGAAGGGGTTCATCTTGGTGTTGAAGAGGTCGGCATTCGGCCTCAACGAAACCACCAACATCCAGTAGAAAGGGAATAGCAGGAAAATCGCGAACAGTGCAAGCGGCAGATACAGCGTGAATGTGCGCCGAAGCAGACTGGGTCCGCCGACCATCTCACTCCTCTCCTTTCCGCAGATAGACCAGCAGCACAGCGGCGAAGATCGCCAGGAAGGGGAACATGTAGAGTGATACGGCAGCTCCCTGTCCGATCTCGGTTGCGTTCAAGCCTATCTGATACGCGTAGGTGCCGAAGACGTGGGTGGAGTTGGCAGGCCCGCCCTTAGTCAAGACGTAGATCAGCTGAAAGTCGGCGAAGGTCCAAATGATCGAGAACAGGGTCGCGATGAGGGTAACCCCACGGATTACCGGCAACGTGACCGACATGAACCGTTGCCAGGGACCGGCACCATCAATGGCCGCCGCCTCATGCAGTTCCTGCGGCACGGCCTGCAGCCCGGCCAGGATAGACACAGCGAAGAATGGCACCCCACGCCAGACATTGGCTATCACGAGCGCTCCCATGGCCATTTTCGGATCGCCGAGGAAAGGAATATTCTGGTTGGTGAGACCCCACGCCCGTGCCAGCCAGGATAAAGGACTCAAGACCCCGTCGAAGATCATCAACCAGGCAAGGCTGCTCAGGGCCGTGGGCACTATCCACGGAAGAAGCAGCCCGGCCCGCAACGCGTTCCGGAATGGAAACTTCTGGTTAAGTAGGAGCGCCAGCCCCAACCCTAGAAACAGCTTGAACGGCACCGAGATGAAGCTGTAGACAAAGGTGTTCTGCACTGTCTGGCGGAAGATGCTGTCATTGAAGAGGGTAACGAAGTTGGCCAATCCAATGAAGTGACCCATCACCCCTATCATGCTGTTGGTGAGCGACAGCCAGATACCCAGGAAGAATGGGTAGGCGATGAAAGCCAGAAGGATCAGGGCCCCCGGCACCATCAGCAGATAGCCCAGCGGTTTCTCCCTGTCC
>DAHXJB010000537.1:0-6049 GCA_027372455.1 Chloroflexota bacterium
CGGGATACCGATCTCCAGTTGGAGAGGGTTGTGCTCAGCAGGCTGCGGGTTTCCCAGAGGAAGGAGGAGACTGAATGATGGTCCGCGTACCCCAGCAGATCGGGCTCGGTGCACATCCCTTTGGGCGAGAGTATGCGCAGATCCGCGCCCCGGCGAAGAAGAGCCCTGATCACCGCGATGGAGTACCTTCCCCAACCGTGCTTGTAGGAAAGTTCGTCTGTCAGCAGGCAGATCTTCACCTGATCACCTCATACAGCTCGATCGTCGGACCTGGGCGCTCCACCTTCCACAGCTCGACCAACGGGTCCTCCATATTGTTCAGTATGTCCGATGGTATGTAGTGGGCGTCCTGCCCAGCCGGGAAGCTGTGAATCAGTTTGCCGTTACGAGCGAGGAATGCCTTTAGTCCTAGATGACCTAGCTGTTCGAACTTCCATCGAAAATCGGTGACGACGAAGTAGCGGATCGGGTGAGTTGCCAGGTAGGGAGTTACGTTGTCGACCTTGGGCGACGTGTCCACCAGGTTCAGCCTCACCAGTTGATAGGCGATCTCTCCTGCCGGAAGCCCATTCTCCAGAACCCACTGGTCGCGAGCCCCAAGACTGCCCGGATGGGACTGCTGCTGGGCCCGTAGCGTTGCCAGGTCGGGATTCAGAGGGGGCGGATAGGATTCCACCGCGATCTGTGTTCCCGGTGGTTAGTTGCTCTCGATCCACTCCTTCGCCAGGGTGCGGGTGTCTGTCTGAGACAGCAACCAATCGTAGCGCAGGGAAGGCAAGGAGACAAGCGCGATTGACATAAGGCCCAGCACCCCAACGGCCAGGCCGGCAATCGTTTGACCTCCAAGCCTCGTGTGTAGCCATTCTCCTATCTTACTCGCCGCCAGTCCCGCCGGCAGAGCTAGTACCACCACAGCCGGCAGCATGTAGCGCTGCTCCAGGCTGGGGGCGGTCGTGGAGAACATGAAGTAGTGGAAGAGGGGGTATGAGAGCACTACCAACGAGCTTGAGCGGGAGCGGCGGAGCGCCGCCACGGCTCCGAGTATCCCGAGTATGGTGATCGCGGGCTCGTAGGCCAGCGTGGCCTCGGCGAAGAAGCCGAACCCCTGCTTCTGAAGAAACTGCTGGAAATAGTTGCCGTAGTGTCCTCGTATCTGGCCACCGATGGACGAATCTCCACTGGACTGGAAGGCCATGAAGCGGTTGAACTCCAGCAGGATGTACGGGTTCAGGGCAAAGAAGACGGTCGGCGCCAGCACCAGAGCCATTAGCATAGGTATGTGGCCCCGCGGGTCCAGAATGGAGGGTCCCCTCTTCTTGAGGTGGACCAGGTGCGCGACAATGGGAAGAATCATCAACAGGAAGCCGTTGAAGGAGGTGGCCGCCGTCACCCCCACCAGCAGGCCTGATAGCAAGTAGTCTTTGCGCCGGCCCTTTTCGGACAGATCCAACGATACCCAGAGCACCACCAGGGTTAGGAAGCCAACTGGTACCCAGTGGCGGGCCTCGTGGGACATCTGGACGTGCATCACACTTGTGGCGATCAATGCCGCTGCCACTACCCCTGCCCATCTTCCGTACAGTCTCTTGCCCAGCAGATAGGCCATCGGTATGGTGGCCGTGCCGATCAGGGCTATAGCAAGACGGGGCAGCAGGTAGAACAGAGTGGGATCGGTGAAGGCGAACTGCTGGAACTGAGCCACCGAGGAGAACGTCCTGGTGAGCAGTCCTACCACCAGCAGGAGGGCGTACTCAATGGCGAACAGGTACATCAAGAGGGCGGGATAGATAAATGTGGAGGGCCGCAGGCTTCGAGACGCGCCCATCCGCAGGGCCCCACCTACCATGGTGCTCTCGTCGGGTACGTACTGGTAGGGCAGCCCGTGGCCGATGGCGTACAGTCGCAGCCCCGCGCCTATCGCCGTAATGAGGACGACGGCCCCCACTGTGAGGTGCCGAGTGCTGAGTGCTGAGTGCTGGTTGGCCTTCTGGGTTCTGGCTTCTGGCTTCTGGGTCTGTGATACCAAATTGCCTGTCCTTCGTTGCGCTCGGTCAGCAGCCTTGTCCGGAGTGGTCCCCTAGATGAAGGCTGCCTTGCAGCATCGCTTGCAAATGGGGAGCAGCCTCTTGTTCATCAGTAACCGGCGATATCGCTGATACTCCTCGGAGTTCCAGATCTCCTCCCCGGATTGCTCCAATAGGTTCCCAAAGGGGCGACGTATCACCCCGCAGTGGTGAACGTTCCCCAAGTGATCTAAACGGAAAGTTGGACTATCGGTAACCAGTTTGGCGCACACCAGGTGGAGGTTCTGGGGCGCGGTCCCGTAGTAGTAGTCCTCTAATCGACGAGACCACACGTCGGGGCTGAAGACGGGATACACGCCCAGCCGTTGGCCTTCTCGCTTCAAGGTCTCGACGGCCGAGGTTAGCTCCTCGAAGCTGTACTCGAAGCCTTCGCGAACGTTGGTGCAGATCTCGTAGCTATCGGATCCCCACCCCATCTCTCTTCGAAGGATCTGCTGGGTCAGCTCGACGTCGGCCTGGGTGTACACCTCTTCAAAAATGTAGTGGACGAAGGGAATACCCAGTTCCTTGCCCATCCGTAAGATGGAGGCCAGATCACCCAGATTCTCTCTGAGGATGACGGAGTTTATGCTGACAGTAAAGTAGGGAAGGGTATCCCTGATCGCCTTCACGGTCCTGGCAAAGGCGTAGGGGCGTCGCCGGATGCTATTGTGGATCTCCTCGGATCCATCGATGGAGAAGCCGATCCATTCGATGTTGTCGAAACGACGCAACTTCTCTATGCTCTTGGCGTCCAGAAGAGTCCCGTTCGTCATCAAGCTAGTGGGTACCTTGCGCCGCCACAGGTACTCCAGCAGATCGTAGATGTCCTTCCTCATGAAGATCTCGCTGCCGACAAGTTTCGCGTCGGCCAGTTTGACCCGATCGTATACCGCAATCATCTGCTCGAGGCTGAGTTCCTTCACGCCGGACTCGTCCTCGCGGAAATCCCCCTGATAGCACATCTTGCAGGCCAGATTGCAGCGAATGGTCGGCTCGTGGCCGACTGAGAACGCTGTGCCCGCGGGGACCTGCTGTCCGTCCTTCAACAGTTCCTGATATCGAGTTGAAAGGTAGCTCTGCCGTTTCCGGAACTGGCGATCAGCGTAGGGCTGGTATAACCACCCAAACAGGGTCGGCTTTCCGGCGATAGCTCTCTTGGCGAACTGGGCGATGGCGCTCAATTTGGTGTCTCCCTTCGGGCGGCAGTATCCCCAACGAGACCGGGAAAGTCAAGGCGGTGATACCGGGCTGCATAGGCGTTCGTACCGTTGCCCGGACACCGGTCTGATGCTACAATCGCGCCGCTATTGACCTCATAAGCGGCTTTCTCTGGATGCAGCTCATTTAGCCGTGTGGAAAAGCAGACATCGATAGGGAAGAGTTGCTTAGCCCTTGGGACGTACCTTGATCCACTCATCGCCCTCATCCGAGAAAACTCCAACTCCCGCCTTCGTCTTGAGTGATAATAGGCGACGAGATTCAGGTCGCTGGCGAAGATACCGGCGAGACTTGATGGCGCTTGCTTTCCTGTTGGGACTGGCTTTTCTCCTGTTGAGCCGAGAAGTAGTGCTGGGGGGCAGCATCTTCGACTACGACATCCTGCTCATGAGCATGCCGGCCTACAGCTGGTTCGCGGAAGGGTTGAAGCATGGGCAATTCCCGATTTGGTCCTCCGCCCTTTCCGGAGGCGCACCTCTGACCTTTGCGATCTACACTTTTCTTTATCCACCGGATCTTCTATTACTTCGACTGCTCGATGGTGCACGTGCCTTCCACCTGTCCCTGGCGCTGCACCTTGCCCTCGCTGGATGCTGGACCTATTTGTACTGCCGCGTGCTTGGAATGCGCCGTCTGCCCTCGCTGTTGGCCGCGGTAGCCTTTCAGATGGGCAACGAGGTGCTGGCCTGGCAGTCCAACGGCTTCATCACCAAGACCCTGTTCACCCTGCCTGCCCTCCTGACCGCGATCGAGCTGATGTTTGGCAGGAGTGCCTGGTACTGGTTGCTGATCCCCGTTGTCGTCGCGGCCGGCATGCTGGGTGGCTATCCTCAGACGGTGCTCTACGCCCTGGCGGCCGCTGGGGTGTACGCCCTTCTCATCGCCCGCATCAAGAGGCATGCTCTCGGTGCGCAAGGGGCGGTGGTACTCTTGTCCTTGGCAGCCCTCGGGGTTGCCCTGGGGCTCGGTCTCGCCGCCGTTCGGATCTTGCCGACTCTCGCCGTCACGTCGCTGTCAACCCGGGCCACGGGGATGAATTTCCAGCGGGCGGCGGTGGATTCCATCGAGCCGTGGGCGTTGCCGGTTGGATTGCTCTTACCCGCCGTTTTCGAGGTGCCGGGATGGGCCGCTACCAGGCCGGATTATTTCGGGGCGGCACCGCTGCTGCTCGCGTTGCTTGCCGTGAGCTTTGGACGCAGACTCGATGTGCGGGCACGGTTCCACGCGGCGCTGGCCATCGTCGCGACGGTGCTGTCCCTGGGCGAGTACACGCCATTTTACGGCCTTATGCTCCATCTGCCCTTCTTTTCCCTCTTTCGAGGTGCTTCCCGTTTTTCGCCGGTCGCGGCTTTCCCCTTGGCCCTCCTCGCAGCCTACGCATTGGACAGAGGATTGGTCTCCGAATTGAAGGTGCATCGGAAACAGTACCGGTTCGTGCTGTCGACCGCGATAGTGGCGGTCCTGGTGGTCTGCATCGCCGTGGTTTTCAGCCTTCTCCTTGAATGGGGGAAGCCCCTGGTCCCCGCGAGCCTGTGGAAGTCCGTAACAGATGGGGGCTGGGGGCTGCTCAGCCTGGTTAGACCCCGGGTGGCGATAGCGCTGTTGGCATTGGTGGGTAGCCCACTGCTTGTGCTGGCCACTGCTCGCCGGCGGCTCTCTCACCGGCCACTGGAGTGGTCGCTGCTCTTGCTGACCAGTGCCAGCCTCTTTCTCCTGGGGTGGATCCAGAACTCATGGCTCCCTCCGTCTGCCCTGTACGAGCCCCCTGCGCTCCTCAGGACGCTCAACCAGGACAACAGCCTCTATCGGGTGTTCTCCTGGGCGCCGGGCCAGAGCAGCTACAACGTCGGCGCTTTCTACACGGGGATCGTGGGCCAACCTCCATCGCCGGAATTCGACGAACACTACATGCGACAGTTCATCCCGCCCGATCTGGGTTTGATGTTCGGGGTCAGCAGCCTGGAATGGTACGATGCACTCCAGACGAGGCGGCAGGCCCTGATATCCAACTACGCGGGTAGCGAGCGAGCCGAGCCCGCACGCTACGCCGACGGGGACGCGGTGACGTGGAAGGTTCACACCATGGGTCTTCCGGATCGACTGAATTTGCTGGCGGCCATGAATGTGAAGTACATCACCAACGCCTTCCCTATTCAGGATCCACGGGTGGAGAAGGTGGACGAGGTGTCGGAGCAGATCTACCCTCAGCTGCCGGCTACGGCTAAGGTCTATCTTTACCGCCTGAAGAATGACATGCCGAGGGCCTTTGTCGTCCCCGGCGCCCAGGTAATGACGAAGGAAGAGCAGGTGCTGGAAAGCCTGCTAGATGGGACCGTGGATCTGCGACGGCAGGTAATCCTTGAACAAGACCCACCATCTCTAGCCCAGCCGGCACTGACACCCAGTGGATCCCAGGTGAAGGTCTTGGACTACCAGGATAGTCACGTGACTCTGCAGGCCCACACCGATGGGTCCGGCTTCCTGGTGCTGATGGATTTCCTACTGCCGGGCTGGTCTGCCACGGTGGATGGCCGGCCTGAACCGATCATGGCCGGGGATTTCGCCGGCCGCGCTGTTGCTATCCAGGGTGCCGGCGACCACCGCGTAGAGTTCAGCTACCGCCCTCCCATGCTGCGCGAGGGGTTGGCGATCAGTCTGGCAAGCCTGCTGATCCTGGTGGCGATCCCGGTCGGGTACCGATTACGGTCGCGATCTAAGCGCTCAGACGAATGTGCGTCGTAGGAAGCGGGTCCAGGGCGCAGCGC
>DAHXJB010000542.1:0-9064 GCA_027372455.1 Chloroflexota bacterium
CCCAAGGTCTACACCGACATCACAGTGGAGCACGTGGTGAAGGGCAAGGGGTTATCGATAGAGTCGGTCAAGCGGGCCGTGCAGCTTTCAGCCACCAAGTACTGTCCGGCATCGGCCATGCTGGGGAAAGCCGCACATATCGTCCACCAGTATCGGGTCGTGGATGTCGAAACCAATACGGAGGAGATGGGAACGCTTGAGTAGTCGGACCCCTCCTAGCCGTTACCGGATCTTACTCAGCTTGGACTCCAGGATGGAGGAGGACATCGCCCCTATCTGGGTATCTCGGATGATCCCATTTCGATCGATGAAATAGCTGGTGGGAATGGCGCTCGCCTGGTAGGTCCTTGAGACCTGGGTATCGGAGTCCACCGCGAAGCTCCAGTTGTAGCCGTTCTGCTGGATAAAGCTCTTCACCGTGGCGGGGTCTTCCTGCATGTCGATGCCCAGGAAGACCACCCCCTGGTCCTTGTACTTCTGGTACGCCTTCTCAAGGTCCGGCATCTCCATGCGGCAAGGGGGACACCAGGTTGCCCAGAAGTTCACCAGCACCGCTTTTCCACGGTAGTCGGACAGCTTCATTGGCTTGCCATCCAGCCCCTGAAGGGTGAAATCGGGAGCGAGATCCCCCACTCTGATGCCCACATCGGGCCGTGGTGAGCTGGCGCTTGGAGCGCCTGCCGTCGTCTTGGCCGAAGCGACCGCGCCGGAGGTGAAGTTCCTGCTACCCCCGAAGCAGCCCGCTACCGTCAGCATCGCGAGTCCCAAGACCAGGACCGGCAGGGCTCGCTGGACGATGGATCTCCTCATATCGATGTACCCTTTCGTAAGTAAGCGGTTGGCAGTCAAGATCCGGCGGGCGAGAGGCCCCGTCCGCGGCTCACTCAGCGCGGTGGGCCGGCACTCGCTACACACCGCCCCAGTTGAAATATTGGGGCAGCAGCCGGAAGGTGTTGGAGAGCATCAGCAGCCCGATCCCCACGAGCAGGACACCGCTGGCTATGGAGATCACATTGAGGTGCCGCTTCAGCCGGTTCAGCAGGGCACTGGCCTGGGCCAGTGCCAATCCCGTGGCCAAGAAGGGTACACCCAGTCCCAGGGAGTAGGCAACTAGGAGAAAGGTACCCCGAGAGACGGTGTCGCTCATGCTGGCCAAACCGATGATCCCGGCCAGCACCGGGCCGACGCAAGGGGTCCATCCGGCCGCGAAGGCCACCCCCACGAGCAATGAGGTCACCGGAGTAGCGGCGGAAGTCAGCCGCGGCTCCATCCGGAACTCTCGATAGAGCAGGGAGATCTGGAAGAGCCCCATCTGATGCAACCCCAGCACTATCAGGACGACACCGCCCACCTGGCGAAAGAGGTCGGCATAGCCTGGTAGCACGTAACCTATCAGCCCAATGGAAGCCCAGAAGCCAACGAACACCAGGGAGAAGCCCAGAACGAAGGCGACGGAGTGGACCAGAGTGACCATCCGTCTCGACTCGGGAGCTGAGATCGACGATGTGCCGGCCAGATGGCCTATGTAAGCCGGCACCAAAGGCAGAACGCATGGCGAAAGGAAGGAGAGGAGACCGGCGCCGAAAGCTACCAGCAGCGATAGGTTCTGCGAGTCCAAGACGATTCGACCTCGATGGACCAGTGGTGGAGAGGACAGAGAAACAGCCGGACCCATCCAACCCGGATACCTGATAGGGGTATCCTAGCCGGACAGAGGGGCCCTGTCAACTCCCCGCCGTCGCGCGGCTCGCACCCCTGGCATGGTTCTCGGGTAGAGTAACAATTTGTAGGGGCGAGCGGCGCTCGCCCTGGGGCCAGGATGGGCCACTGGAGCCACCAGGGCGACCAGCCGGTCGCCCCTACTGTTACTCTGTCTCGCCGTTTCTGTGAACCATGCCGCACCCCTTGCACCACGGAATAGATCTTGCGATAATGCGCCCGCGTATGATTAGTGGTACGAACTGTTAGGGGTGCATATCGTGACCGCCCTCCCGGAAACGACTCCCGAGGAGTTGGCCCGCCTGGGGCTTGACGTACTCCCCAGGGTGATGCGAATGGTCGCCGCGGCCCCGTCAGAGGAAGCAGAGCACTCGCTGAGCATCACCCAGTTTCGGATACTCAAGCGATTGTTCCACGGACCAAGACTGGGGAGAGAGCTGGCCCAGTCTCTTCAGATCACACAGCCCACTGTCAGCGCCGCTATAGACAGCCTGGTCCGCCGGGGGCTGGTGGAACGGTGCGAAGCCGCCGACGATCGCCGAGCCATACCGCTGCGGATCACTCCCGCCGGGACCCGCTGCTTCGAGACAACTCTGCAGCGCACCCTGGCTGTACTGGTTCAACTGGTCGAGCAGATACCGCCCGCAGAGCGACGTGCCCTGGTGCAAGGACTGACTGCACTGGCCCGGGCACTGGAAAGCAACAGTAGGAGTTGACGTCATCATGACTGATGAGCGCGCCCAGCAATCCCCCGCTGTTCCCCGCGTCACAACCAGGCCCAACAGCAACGGTTACCAACCCGGCCTCGGCCTAGAGGAAAGCGTCAAGAAATCCGGCGGACGGCGATTTCCTCGCAAGCTGCTGTTGCCCCTGCTACTCCTCCTTGTAGTCGGCATCGCAGCCGTGGGATATCGATACTGGGAGTTTGCGGAGTACCACGTGTCCACCGACAATGCCCAGGTTGCCGGAAACCTGGTGCAGATCGGCTCCATGAACGCTGGTCGAGTGGATTCGCTGACCGTGGACGTTGGGGACAAGGTGGAGAAGAACCAGGTCATCGGCACCGTCCTGCTTCCAACTGTATTGGGCATGACCCAGAGCGGCTCCCCCATGCTGGGCTTCGTCGGCAGCGAGAACCAGCGCGCGGACATCAAGTCGTCGATCTCGGGCGTCGTCGTCGCTCGCCAGGCCAACGTGGGTGATATTGTCGCCGTGGGGCAGCCGATAGTCACCGTGGTGGATCCCTCCAAGCTGTGGGTTCAAGCTCAGATCAAGGAGACTGACATCGACCGCGTGAAGGTCGGGCAACCGGTGGATGTGAGCGTGGACAGTCTGGGCAAGACCCTGCCGGGCAAGGTTATCGCCGTGAGCCAGGCCAGCGCGGCCACCTTCTCCTTGCTGCCCTCATCCAACGCTTCGGGCAACTTCACCAAGGTCACACAGCTGGTCCCGGTGAAGATCTCTGTCGACTATGGGAAGCTGCCACTGGTGTTGGGTAGCTCCGTCGAGGTCAGCATCCGGGTGCGGGAGTAAGCTATGGCCACCCTTGCCCGGTCGCTGACCCGGCCGTTCCATCGGGTCTTCCACCTGGAGTACTACTGGCAGGCGCTGATCGTCGTTATCGTCGGCTCCTTCATGGTGATGCTGGACACGACCGTGGTGAACATCGCCCTGCCCCGCATCATCACCGTCTTCGGTGCCGACGTCCACTCGACTCAGTACGTCCTGACCGGCTACATGCTGGCCCTGGCGATCATCATGCCCGCCACCGGCTACCTGACCGATACCTTCGGTACCAAGCGGATCTATCTGCTCTCGATGCTGTTCTTCACCCTCGGCTCCGCCCTGTGCGCCGGTGCCTGGAACGTGCCCAGTCTGGTGCTCTTCCGGCTGCTGCAGGGGCTGGGCGGCGGAATGCTGATGCCCCTCGGCATGACTATCATCTTCAAGGTCGTCCCACCAGAGAAGCGGGGGATGGTGACCGGGGTATTCGGGCTGCCTATGCTGCTGGGCCCGGTGATCGGTCCGACGTTGGGCGGCTACATCGTCGAGTACATTGACTGGCGCTTCATCTTCACCCTCAACCTGCCGGTAGGCGCCATCGGTCTGCTGCTGGGGGCGGTTCTTCTTCGAGAAACGGAGACCAGGAACGACCTGCACCCCGACGTGAAGGGCTTCATCCTCTCGGGTATCGCCTTCGGAGCCCTGCTGTACGCCCTCTCCGAAGCCCCCACCGACGGTTGGGATGCACCCTACATAGTCGTGCTGCTGGTGATGGGCAGCATGGCGCTGATCGGTTGGGTGTGGGTGGAGTTGACCGTGGAGCAGCCGCTGGTGGAACTGAAGGTCTTCCGAATCACCACCTACACCCTGGCAACCCTCGTTAACTTCATAATAACCCTGGGTCTGTTCTCTTCCATGTTCCTGCTGCCCATCTTTTTCCAGAACTTCCGGGGGCTGGGAGCCATGGAAACCGGACTGCTGATGATGCCCCAGGCGTTGGCCTCAGCGGTGACCATGCCGATATCGGGCAAGCTGTTTGACAAGATCGGGCCCCGCCCCCTGGTGGTCACGGGATTGCTGCTGATGGCCTACTCCACCTGGAAGCTCAGCTTCCTGGACCTCTCCACCTCTGACGATGCGGTGCGGGAGATCCTCATCATGCGGGGACTCGCCATGGGTCTGATCACCATGCCGGCCATGACGGTGGCAATGAACGCCATACCACCTCACCTGATCGCCCGATCCTCATCGCTGACCAACGTGCTCCGCCAGGTCTTCGGCTCCTTCGGGACCGCCATCTTCGCCACCCTGCTCCAGAACCGACAGACATTCCACCAGGCGATCATCTCCCAGACGGTGACGCCGGACAATCTCACGGTTCAGACGACGGTCGCCCGCGTCCAGATGCTGCTGGAGCAGCACGGCATGAACGCGGTCCAGGCCAAGGAAGCGCTGGTCATGGCCCTCTACCAGCGTGTTGCAATGGCCGCGTCGGTGATGTCATTCGAGAACTGCTTCTACATCGCCGCGGCAATTTGCTTGGTGGGGATCCTCCCCGCTCTGTTGCTGCACACCACGGGAATAGTCCAGCGTGGAGCCGGGAGCCCGATGATAAGGAACTCCAGCAGGACGCCCGTTTGAGTTTCGCGGAACTGGGCCGACGGGTCGGACTCACGCTGCCGGCCGTGGCAGAGCGGATACGCCGCATGGAGGACCTGGGTATCATCCGAGGCTACAGGGTGAGGCTGAACCGGGAGAAACTCGGCCTACCCATAACGGCTTTCATTCGGGTCGCTACCGAAACCGACAGCAAGGGGACACAGCTCGCCACCATGGCTAAGGAGCTTCCCGAGGTGCTCGAATGCCATCGGATCACCGGCGACGATTCCTACATACTGAAGGTGGCGGTTTCCTCTGTCCAACACCTGGGGAGTATCCTGGGCAAGGTCACCCTCCATGGACACCCCACCACTTCCATCGTCCTGTCGTCGCCGGTAAGCCACAGGGTGGTGGGCCACTCGACAGTGTCCACGCCCGATGGCCAGCAATCGGGGGTGGAGGGCTCCCACTCCATCGACTGAGGAGTGTCCTATCCCCTGACCCACTCTGGGATGAAGGGAAAACCATCCATCGCACCCTCCTGCCACAGCCGGCGCGCCGAGATAGCCATCGCCGTCTCCATGTCGGCCGGGGTTGCCTCGACCCCGAGCGCTTTCAACGTCGTCAGAAACTCCCGATGGCCGCGGCGACCTCGATAGTCGGGCTCACGCGGGGGATGGAGCAAGCAGGCATCCACCATCTCCAGATCCAGATCCAGCAGCATGGTCCCATGGAGCAGAAGCCCCCCCCACCGCTTTGCCATGGCGTTGCCGGAAATCTTGCGGTCGCCTACCGCGACGTCCGAAATGCCCCGAGGCGTGCCCTCAACCCCAAGCCTCGAGAGAGCGCCGATCAACAGTCGCGCCCCCAACGCGAAGATGGTCTTCATGTTCGGCATTCCCTGGGCAGGACCCGTCAGGGAGTAGTTTAGAACGTCTCGCGTCTGAAGGACGGTGCCCCCACCCGTCGAACGGCGGATCACCTCCACCCCCAACCGCCGGCAGGCCCCCAGGTCGGCTACCTCTTCCGGCTTCTCCGAACTGCCCACCACCACGGTCGTCGATCCGCCCCACCACAGCCTCAGAGTCAACCGCCCATCGGAAGCGGCCCCGCGGGTCATCTCCTCGTCGATCGCCAGGTTCTCCGCCACCGACCTGAGGGGCGAGACCACGATCTCTAGCGGAGACCTTCGCCTTTCCGACCCACCTTCCAGCGGAGCCGTCAGACCATCCCCCTCCGTACCCGAACGATTCAGCACCATGGACTTGCCAATACCCCCGTCGAACAGGCGTGCGGCTCGAAGCCGCCAAGACCAAGTTTACATCACCACCTGGGCTCGCGGCCTGATCCGGATGATCCCAGTACTAGGTAGGTAGCAGATAGTCCCTGGGGATGTCCAGAATGGGCTTCGCCCCTTCTGGCGGGGTCTGGGGTGTCCCCAGAACAATCAAAGACTTCATGATACCTACCTAGCAGCGAAGGTCTGGGGAAGATGGCAGCAGCTTGTGCGCCAGGGCAGTGAAGGCCAGGGAAGCGGCCGTGGGGCGAACGTCTTTGCGGGAGATGATGCTGATCTCCCTCTCAAGCGGCAGTTCGTCCACGGGCAGAAGCTTCAGCAGCCCCTGGCTCAACTCCAACTCCACGCTGTAGGCCGAGACGGCCGCGATCCCCATGCCCGCCATCACCCCACGCTTGATCGCCTCGCAACCAACGAGCTCCATCACCCGAACGAGCCGAAACCCGCGATGGTCAAGCTCATCCTCCAGGACCTTCCTCGTACCCGAGCCCGGCTCGCGCAGGAGAAAACGCTCGGATCGCAGCCGCTCGAAAGAAACCGATTCCTCCAAGGCCAGGGGATGCGAAGTGGATGCGACGATCACTATTCGATCCCGAGTGTAGGGAAGGGTTTGCACTCCGGGCTGGAAGTTCATCCCCACGAAGCCCAAGTCCAACTCGCCACCCAGCACGCGGGCCTCGATCTCCTGGCTGTTGGCGACGAGCAGGCTCACCTCTACGTCCGGATACCGCTCCTGAAAGGCGGCCACGGCAGGAGGAAGCAGGTAGACGCCCGGGGTGCTGGAAGCTCCCAGCCCCAGTTTTCCCCTCCCCAGCTTCGCCATTTCCGCCAGCGCCATCGCCAGTTCATCTTCCACGTCAAAGAGCCGCTGAGCGTAGCCATACACCATACGCCCGGTTTCCGTGAGGAAGACCCGGTTGCCCGACTGCCCCAGCAGCTGTACCCCCAGCTCTTTCTCCAGGGATGCCACGTGGCGCGAGACGGCGGGCTGGCTGATGAAGAGCTCCGCCGCCGCTCGGGAGTACGAAAGGCGGCGGGCAACGGCAAGGAAGATCCTCAGTCGGTAGAGGTTCATTACTATAACCCAACTGAATAGGCGGTATTCGGAATCGGCAGTGGCATTATAGCACCGCGGGTGGTAGCCTCCGGGTCATGACACAGTCTACTTTCGACACAAACCCGATCTTCAAGCTGACGTCCCTCTCCCACGGGGCCGGTTGAGCCTGTAAGATAGGTCCAGCGGACCTGGCGCAGGTGCTGCGCTACCTACCCACCGTCTCGGATCCCCGACTCCTGGTCGGTCCGGACTCTCTCGACGACGCCGCCGTCTACCGCATAAGCGACGAGCTGGCCCTGGTCCAGAGTGTCGACTTCATCACCCCGGTGGTGGACGACCCCTACAGCTTCGGCGCCATCGTCGCCGCCAACGCGATCTCCGACATCTACGCCAAGGGCGCCACCCCTATCCTCGCACTCAACCTGGTGGGGTTCCCCGCCAAGACCTTCCCCCTACACATCCTGGGCGAGATCCTGCGGGGCGGGGCCGAGAAGGCAGCCGAGGCGGGGGTGTTGGTGGCCGGAGGACACTCCCTGGACGACGGCGAGCCCAAGTACGGCATGGCGGTGACGGGCCTGGTCCACCCTGATCGAGTGGTAACCAATGCCGGGGCTAAGGCCGGAGACCTCCTCTTCCTCACCAAGCCGCTGGGGATCGGCCTCATCACCACCGCCATCGACCGCCGCCTGGCCAGTCCGGAGACGACCCAGCGGGTCGTCGCCGTGATGTCGGCCCTCAACCGGGCGGCCTCCGAGGCGATGCTGTCCGTGGGGGTGGACGCCTGCACAGACGTGACCGGCTTCGGGCTGCTGGGCCACCTCCACGAGATGGCCCTCGCGAGCGGGCTTGCCGCCGAAGTCGATCTGGAGCGCGTTCCCGTGCTGGAGGAGGCGTGGCATCTAGCCCGGATGGGAATCGTTCCCGACGGCACTCACAACAACCGCCACTACCTCGACGGGAAGATCCGGTGGGACGGGATCAGCCGCGAAGAACAGTTAGTCCTGTGCGACGCCCAGACCTCGGGGGGGCTGCTCATCGCTTGCCCAGCCGAGCACGTAGAAGAGCTGTCGCGGGCGATGGTGCGGTCCGGAGTTGAAGCTGCACCCATAGGCCGGATGCTGAAGGGAAGTCCCGGTGAGATCCTGGTCAGACGATCACAATCAGTCTAAGGAGAGGCGCATGGAGAAGACGCTCACGATTTTCCTGGCAACCACACCATACGGATACGAAAACAGCCAGACCGCGATGAAGCTGGCCGAGGCGGCGCTCGATCAGGGCCACCAGGTGATCCTTTTCGCCTCGGCGGACGGGGTTCACAACTTCACCAGGGGCCAGGCTCCCCAGGCAGTACCGAACGCCGAGGAGGGCTTCGGCAGGCTGATCGAGAAGGGGCTGCGCGTGGAGCTTTGCGGGAGTTGTCTCAAGTTCCGAGGGGTAGGTCGGGAGGATATCGTGGAGGGGGCAGCCCCGAGCTCGCTGAAGACGCTCTTCGGCCTGGTGGCCGAGACCGATGCCTTCCTGACGTTGGGCGCCTGAGGGAGGAGATGAATGGATAGCGAGGAGAGAATGACCATAGTGGTGCGCAGGGCCCCTTACGGCACCATCGACGCGGCAGAGGCGATCCGCCATGCCGCCGGCGGACTGAACTTCAAGCTGCCGACCACGCTGCTTCTCATGGAGGATGGAGTCTTCGTGGCTCGACGCGACCAACATCCCGAGGGGATCGGCTACCTGTCGCTGTCCCGGGCCCTGGGGGAGTACCTTGCCCGGCGCGGACAGGGTCAGGATGGCCACGAGATAAGCGGCCAGGTGGTGGTCCACGGACCCTCCGCCCGGGAGCGGGGTCTCGCCCCCGAGGACCTGATCGCCGGGGCGAACGTGGCCGAGGA
>DAHXJB010000543.1:0-3055 GCA_027372455.1 Chloroflexota bacterium
TCTCGTGACCCAGATCTCCTTCTACGACGACGTGCGTCGCTTCACGCAGCAGACAAACGCCCTGTGCGACGAGTTGGAGGCGCGGGTCGCCGCTGGAGAGGGAGTGGCTCCCAAAGGCGCCCCGCGCATCCTGATCTCGGGCTCCCCCATGGCTATCCCCAACTGGAAGCTGCACCACATCGCCGAGAGCGCGGGGGCGGTGGTGGTCTGCGAGGAGTCGTGCATTGGCACCCGAGCCTTCAGCGATCTGACCCCCGAGACCGGAGGCACACTGGAGCAGCAGCTGGAGGCAGTGGCCGAGCGCTACATGCAGATCCACTGCGCCTGCTTCACGCCCAACGATGAGCGGCTGGACGACATCGTGAGGCTGGCGAGAGAGTACAGGGCCGATGGCGTGATCCACTACAACCTTCAGTTCTGCCACACATACGCCAACGAAGCGGTAAAGGTGGAGAAGGCGCTCGCAGCGGCGGGAATCCCCTTGCTTCGGGTGGAAACCGATTATGGCAGCGAGGACGAGGGGCAACTGAGGACGAGGGTAGACGCCTTCCTAGAGATGATCCGCCAGTGATCGCGGCGGGACTGGATGTTGGCTCCAGGACCATCGTGCTGGTGACGGTGGAGGGGGGCGAAGTCCGGCACAGGGCAATCGCCAGTACCGGCATCAACCCCCTCCAGCGGAGCCGTGACCTGCTCTCGGAGATCAGCTACGACCGGTTGGTCGTGACGGGCTACGGTCGTCGCCTCGTCGGGCCCCAGGTGGGCGGAGAGGCGGTCTCCGAGATAAGCGCCTACGCGGCGGGAGTGCGGCACCTCTACCAGGACTGCCGGACGGTCATCGATGTCGGGGGGCAGGACAGCAAGGTAATCTTTCTCTCCGAAAGCGGTCAGGTAGAGAAGTTCGAGATGAACGACCGGTGCGCTGCGGGCACGGGGAAGTTCCTGGAGATCATGGCGACGACTTTGGAAGTATCCACCGACGAGCTATCCGAGCTTGCCGAGAGCGCCACGAAGACGGTGCAGATCAACAGTCTTTGCACCGTCTTCGCGGAGTCCGAGGTGGTATCCCTGATCGCACGAGGCGAGGAGGCGAGCGCGATAGCGCTGGCGCTACACGAGGCCATAGCCACGCGGGTGGCCGCCATGGTGCGAAGGGGCGGGCCAAGGAGTCCGGTCGTGTTTGCCGGGGGAGGGGCGCTCAACCGGTGTCTGCACAGATTGCTTGGTGAGAAGCTCGGAGTCGCGCTCGTTATCCCCCAGGACCCGCAGGCGACGGGCGCCCTTGGAGCCGCCCTCATCGCCGGACGGGCGGCCGAAGCCACCGTCAGTCTCTCCACCGCTCGACCACGGGAGGTGCCTCCTTCAACTCCTCACGCGCGCTGTGCTGACATCTCCAGCACGGCCTCCGGCGGTGGGGTAGTTTGAAGCGGCCCTACCGCCGTTTCCCGTCAACACTCCGCAGGTAGAAGGTGAAGCGAATGGAGCAACGACTTTCCGAGAACACAGTGCTCGTCCTGGACTCCGCCACTCTTGGCCGGGGCGACGACGAGCTTGGCGCGCAGTTGATGGTAAATTTCCTCCGAACCATCGCCTTCAGGGATGACGTTCCCGAGACGGTGGTCTGCTACAACAGCGGCGTGAAGCTGGCCGAGAAGGGCTCGTCCGCGGTGCCGATCCTAGAGGCGCTCTCCCAGAAGGGCTCCGAGATCGTCCTTTGCGGTACCTGTGTCAACTACTTCGGGCATCAGGACAGGCTGGTCATCGGCCGCGTTGGCGATATGCAGGGCATCGTGGATGCCTTATCGAGGGCGGGGAAGGTGCTCTACACATAGGGGATAAAGGACGCGGGTATGGACCTGGCTGGTTTGAAGGGTGAGACCCGCGGGCAGCCTCTGGATCCACGCCAGGGCCTACCGGTGCCCGACGCCACCCACCAGGTCAAGCAGGCTCTGAACGCCGTGACAGGCGACCTCGTGGTAGTGGTGGATCGGGAGGCGTCGGTTGCCAATCTTGAGAAGACGGCGGCCCTCCGTGGACACGGCTTCGACCGCCGAGAGACTAGCCAAGGAGTCTACAGAGTCACCCTCAAGCATTCCTGAGTGAGCGCGGAGCCGGGATGAGAACCGGCCCGTGAGCCCTGTGCGGGCACGAGTAGGATCGGACCAGAATAGGAAGACCCGGCAACCTCTGGCTTGTGGGCAGGTCGCTGGGTCTCCTCTTTGAGCGGCAGATGAAGATCCTCTTGAGCCGATCCTGAACGAGGTGCTTGGCTGCCGACTTGATGGCGCTGGAAGCTACAGGCAGCCGTCATCTCAGGAAGGAGGGGTAGTCCATCCTAGTAACAGCGACACATAGCCGATCCCTGGCCCGTTTCTAGGGCAATTCGTTGTCGAGCCCAGGAGTTTTCACATATACGACCATGCCAAGAACGAGTTTTCAAACGCTGCAACTATTACTGTAGGGAGCATGGCTAGAGCCCGCGGGGGCGGCAGATCGGAGCCCCGACCTTGCGGGCTTTGTGGCAGTGGCAGTCTTCAGGCAGTTGTCGCCGTTAAGGACGGTCGCCACCTTCCGGCTATCGCATTGGAAAGGCAGGAGCGGCAAATTCCTTATCATCTACCTTCGGACAACGGGCACAATAGGGCTACAGCTCGTTGACCTCGCGGGCTAGCTCCATGACAGACCAGCGAAAACCGGTGGATCTCTCTTTGAAGGTGAAGATGCGATTCCCCGGGACACTCCCCCAGGTGCAGAAAGGGGATTACACGGTCAGGGACGCCGCCGTCACGCGAATGGGAAGACTCGCACCTTCTCCTCGATTACACGGGTGTGGCACCAGGTAGAGCCTTACCTGATGCCTGCTCCAACCTGCCACCAGACCTGGCCTTCGGCCCTGGCCTTCGGCCCTTGACACAACCAGCAGTTCTGGCTATGATCAATCAATGTATCAGGATGCTTTGATTGATGGCGACCGAAGGCTCGGGCCGACCGGAGGGGGCCTACGGGTGCAGCAAGGCGGTGAGCACCCGTTCCCGGAGGTGATATGACACACGAC
>DAHXJB010000544.1:0-3106 GCA_027372455.1 Chloroflexota bacterium
GCCTCGGCATGGTGGTGATCCTGGGTGAATACCTCTTCTCCGGAATCTCCGGGTCCACGACGGCCGACATCTCGGCAATCGGGTCCCTGCTGATCGCCCCCATGGAGCGAGCGGGCTACAGCAAGGGGGAGGCCGTGGCCATCGTCAGTTCCGCGACGGCGATGGGCATTCTAGTTCCCCCGTGCATCTTCATGATCGTGCTCGCCAGCATGACCAACCAATCGATCGGGGCAATGTTTGTGGCCGGTTTCATTCCGGCGATCGTCATGGCCGTAGGGCTGATCGCCTTCATCTACCGGCAGGCGGGCAAGAAGAAGATCCCGAGGGAACCCCGTGCCACCCCCCGCCAGTTACTACGGGCTATCGGCGATGGAATCATCGCGATGATCATGCCGGGCATTATCTTCGGGTCGATCTTCGGCGGCATCACTACCGTGACGGAGGCCGCCGTGGTGGCGGTGCTCTACGCCGCCTTCGTGGGTATTGTGATCTATCGCCAGATCAGCCTGGCAAAGCTCCCCTCAATCATCCTCTCGAGCACCATCAACAGCGCGATGGTGATGTTCCTGGTGGGTACCGCTACGACCTTCTCCTGGGTGCTGACCACCCAGCGCGTGCCTCAGGCCGTGGCTGCCCTGATTACATCAGTGGCTCCGTCGCCGTGGCTCTTCCTGCTGGTCAGCGACCTGGTCTTCATCGTGTTTGGTGCGGTCCTGGAGGGGTTACCGGCGATGATCGTCTTCGTGCCGGTGATGTACCCGATCGCGATGCAGTTCGGCATCGATCCGCTGCACTACGGCATCCTGATCATCGCCTCCATTGGTATAGGGGTCTTCATGCCGCCCATCGGCGTGGGGCTCTTCGTGGCCTGCGCCATTGCCAAGATGAACATCGTAGATTCTATCAAGTACATGGCGCCCTACCTGATCATTCTAGTTCTGGGTCTCCTGGTGGTGACCTACGTACCGTGGTTCACCTTGGTCCTGCCCCAGACCTTCCTGAAGTAGCTGAAGGAGAGCTCTATGAAGGCAGAGATGACACCGCGCGAACGGGTGATGGCCACCATGAACCACCAGGAGCCAGACCGAGTTCCCCTGGACCTGGGTGGGGCCATAGGTGATGGCATCACCTCCATCGCCTACCGGAACCTACGCCGCTACCTGGGTTTGCCCGAGGTCAACATCAAGATCCAGCACAAGTTCGCCCAGGAGGCCTGGGTCGACGAGGATGTCCTCCAGCGTTTGAGGATCGATTTCCGTCGCATCGACTATGGGTCGCCCGATCGTTGGAAAGACAAAGCGATCGACGAGCGGACCTATCAGGACGAGTACGGTGTAGTGCGAACGATGCCGGTGGGCGGCTACTACTACGATCTGACCCACCCCCCCTTCGCCGAGGATGGTACCCTATCCGCTGTCAGGAACCATCCCTGGCCCGATCCCGAGGACCCAGGGCGCTTCCGAGGGATGCGGGAGCATGCCCGATACCTCCACGAGGAAACGGACTACGCGGTGGTGGCGAACCTCAACTGCTCCTTCTTCAACCGATGCTTCGAGCTGCGGGGGTGGGAGAACTTCTACATGGACCTGGTGGCGAACGTGGAGTTCGCCGAGGCGCTGATGGACCGCTACCTGGAGACCCGTCTGCGGATGGCCGAGCTGGCGCTGGAGCAGATTGAGGAGTACATCAACGTCGTGGTGGTCACCAGCGACGACCTGGGGATGATCGACCGCACCATCGTCTCCCCGAAGGTCTACCGCTCGCTGATCAAGCCTCGCCAGAAGCGCACTTTCGACTTCTTCAGGGCTCGTACCGATGCCAAGCTGTACCACCACTGCGACGGGGCCATCTACCCGTTCCTCCCCGATATGGTCGATATTGGGGTGGACTGCCTCAATCCGATCCAGGTGTCGGCGGCGGGCATGGGGGATACGGCGAAGCTGAAGAGGGAGTTCGGGGACAAGCTGACCTTTGTGGGAGCCATAGACACCCAGCAGGTGCTGCCTCAGGGCACCCCCGAGGATGTGCGCCAGGAGGTGAGAAACCGGATCCGAGACCTGGCTCCCGGCGGCGGCTACGTCGTCTGCTCCGTGCACAACATCCAGCCCGAGGTGCCGCCCGAGAACGTTGTGGCGATGTTCGACGCGGCCTATGAGTTTGGGCGGTATCCGATCCGATAGTACACGGTCCCCAAGCTACACCCGCCCGAAAGATCGTGCTAGAATGCCGCCAATAGCGGGACGAGGGTGTCCCATGTCCCCCTGTATCCTGCCCAAGGAAGGAAGGAGAAATCCCCATGGAAGAGGTCCTGGTCATCCAGGGGAACGAGGCCTGCGTTCGAGGCGCCATCGCCGCTGGATGCAGCTTCTTTGCTGGATACCCCATCACCCCGGCCTCTGAGGTGGCGGAGTTGATGGCCGAGATGCTCCCCGGCCACGGCGGCATCTACATGCAGATGGAGGACGAGATAGCCTCTTTCTGCGCCGTGATCGGCGCCGCATGGGGTGGTGTGAAGGCCTGCACCGGCACCTCGGGGCCGGGCTTCAGCCTGATGCAGGAGGGCATCGGCTATGCCGTTTGCACGGAGACCCCCTGCGTCATTATCGACGTGCAGCGTGGGGGACCCTCCACCGGAATGCCCACCTCGCCCGCGCAGCAGGACATCTACCAGGCCAAGTACGGTAGCCACGGCGACTACGAGGTCATCGCCTACGCCCCATCCTCCGCCCAGGAGGCCTTCGATCTGACGGTGAAGGCCTTCAACGTGGCTGAGAAGTACAGGGTTCCCGTCTTCGTCATGTCCGACGAGATCGTGGGCCACACGCGGGAGAAGGTTCGCATTCCGGACAACCTTGAGGTGCGGGAGCGGCAGAAGCCCGCCACCCCTCCAGACCGGTACCTCCCCTTCCGCCCCGGCCCCGACGGGCTGCGGCTGGATGGCATGCCCGCCTTCAACCAGGGGTACAAGCTGCTGGTGGAAGGGCAGCTCCACGACGAGTCCGGCAACCGGGCAGGCACGGTGCCGGAGGTCAGCGCCAGGCTGACCCGGCGGCTGTGCGACAAGATCCTGAAGCACGACGGCGACCTGCTGGACGTGGAGGAGCGC
>DAHXJB010000166.1:0-2534 GCA_027372455.1 Chloroflexota bacterium
ACCTTGATCAGCACCCGGGTACCCTGCTCCGGGATAGAGGACACATCCAGGGTAGCTCCGATCTGTTGGGTCCGAGCCCGCATCCCCGCCAATCCGAAATGCTTGGGATCCAACCGCCGAACCCCATCGACGTCGAACCCCCTCCCGTTATCAGACACCGTTACCTCCAGGTAGCCATCGCGATCGGCGGCCTGGACGACGACTTCGGTCGCCTGGGCATGCTTCACCACATTCTGGAGGGCCTCTTGCACGATCCGGAAGACGGCGGTGTCGTGAGAGGGTGCGAGAACGGCCGACGATTCCCACTGTGCAGATATCTTCATGCCGAATCTCTCGGCCAACCGCTGACAGTGGCTCTCCACGGCAGGTCCCACTCCCTGTTGAGCTAGAGCCGGAGGTCGCAGATCGTACATGAAACGACGTACCTCGCCAACAGCCAGCCTCAGATCCCTCTGGATATTGACCAACTCGTCTCTGGCCCGCACGGGGTCCTTGGTGGCAAGCTTGGAAATGTACTCCAACTGAAGGGCCACATTGGCGAGGATCTGAGCCGGTCCATCGTGGATCTCGCGGGCCAGCCTGTACCGCTCCTCCTCCTGAGCCTGGATGGCCACGGCCTCCAGCGATACCTCCGAAGGCTCGCCAACAGGGCCCACTTGCGCCATCTTTCCGTCCAGTACGTCCGCGACAGCATCCAGATAAAGCGCCGCCTCCGCCAAGCGCCCGATTGCCGTGTCGAACTCACCTGCTGTTTGCTGCAACTCCTGGGATCGGCGCAACGCATCCAACCGGGCGGCCAGCGGTCTGTCCGCGGCCTGAACAGGGGCAGACACCAGCGATTCCAGCTCTTTCAGAGCCCCACGATATCGGCCCTTGGCCGTCGTGAGAAAACCCTGTAGCTCGGTTCGCCAAGCCTCGACTCGAAGGCGGACGTCACTCACCAGTTTGGGCGCTGGGGGAGATGGATCGTGGTCGTTCATGGCGCCAATTTACCCGTCGTTGGCGCCCCAGTCAAGCCTTGATGATGCTGGGTGGTTGTTGATGTATAATCGTTCTGGCACCCATCGGTTTGCCATCTGGGAGTTGAACCATGATATCTATCGAAGACTTTGCCAAGATTGATCTGCGTGCCGGCACCGTCGTCAGCGCGGAGCCGATACCCGGCGCCACCAAGATCATCAAACTGGAGATCGACATCGGCGACAGGAGGGTCATCACCACTGCCGGCATCGCCCAGTACTATAAGCCGGAGGAGATGCTGGGACGGAAGGTCGTGGTGGTGGCAAACCTTCAGCCGGCCATGATCCGAGGGATCGAATCTCAGGCCATGATCCTTGCCGCCTCCATGGAGGGACACAAGACGGCATTGGTGACGGTAGCCGAGGAGATCCCCAATGGTGCCAGAGTGAAGTAGGTAGGGCGAAGGCAGCCGTCTTCGTCGATTCTGCTGGTAGGTGTTAGATTTGTGGCTAGAGTTTCCGTAGTCATCAGGGCCAAGAACGAATCTCGCTACATCGGCGAAACCATGGCAGCGATACGGGGACAGCAGTACCGGGATTATGAAATCGTCGTCGTCGATTCGGGCTCTGTAGATCGTACACTCGAAATCGCCGACCAGTATGGGGCAAGGGTGGTCTCCATCGACCCTCGGGAATTCACTTATGGCCGGGCCCTCAACCTCGGGATAAACCATTCCCAGGGTGACCTGCTGGTGAGTCTGAGCGCCCACGCGACCCCCGAGGGTGATCGGTGGTTGGGAAGCCTCGTGTCGGGCTTCAGCCGCCACGGGGTGGCCGGGGTCTACGGCAGGCACATCCCCCGAGAAAACGTCTCCTTCTTCGAGCTGTTGGGGATGAAGCTTTCTGGCATCACCGACTCCGAGCCCAAGATCCACCAGGGAAATCCCCGCTTCTCCAACGCCAACGGGGCTATTCGGCGCGATGTCTGGGAGATGGTGCCATTCAACGAGGAGTTGCCCGGGGCCGAGGACATCTACTGGGCCCGCCAGGTTCAGCGGCTGGGATACCTGATTGCCTTCGAGCCTCGAGCAGCGGTGTACCACTCGCACGGCGAGCCGCTCCCAAGGCTGATTCGCCGGCAGCTTCACGATCAGCCGGTGATCCTGCGCTCCTGGCTGGTCAGCCTGATGAGCGAACATCCGGTCAAAGGCAAGGCCGCGGTGAGACGGGGCCAGTTTATCGCCAAGTAGCTTCCTAGCTGCCAGTTCTCAGCGGTCGATTCAGGGCTCTACCCGAGTCGGCCGCTTTCCGTACCAGAACTCAAATGGCTCAATGTGATCGGAATCTAATCCAAACCGAGAACACGCGACGACCGAGTATAGACACCGCGCCTCTGGTGTCGCCTAGCGACCGACCACGTGCGCCCCGATTCGTGGCCGCTGAAAGATCACGATGTGTTGGTGGGCGATATTGGGGACGTAGCTGTAGGGATAGCCGTAGGGTCGGAGCCGGGTACCTGCCTGATACCACACCTTCTCGCCCTTCGGGATGAAACCCGCGGCCTTCGCCCTGCTC
>DAHXJB010000591.1:0-9404 GCA_027372455.1 Chloroflexota bacterium
CAAAACCAGCGGCCTCGCCAAGTAGCAGTGCTGCGACACCTGCGGCCGGCGGTTTGTTGGCTGATCTGCAGTCAGGCAGCAAGACCCTCAGAGTCGGAACCGATGCGACCTTCCCTCCATTTGAGTTGACGGACAAACAGGGCGTGATTCAGGGGTTCGATATCGACCTGGTCAGGGCCATTGCCGAAAAGGCGGGCATAAAGAAGGTTGAGTTTACGCAAATTACGTTTGACGGACTGATCCCCGGTTTGCAGGCCAATCAGTTTGATATGGTGGCCTCGGCCATGTATATCACTGATGCGCGTGAGAAAGTTGTGAATTTCTCTGACACCTATTTCCCGGGTGGACTGACCATGATGGTCAAACCGGGCAGTAACATAAAGGAACTCAAGGATCTGGACGGTAAGAAGGTGTCCGTGCAGGTCGGCACCAAATCGGTTGATTGGCTAAAAGCGAACGCGCCCAAGGCTGAACTGATGCTGGTCAAGACCAATGCCGAGATGTTCCAAGCGGTAGTGAATGGGCAAGCGGCGGCGTGTGTTACCGGACTGCCTGCCGCCCGCTACTATGTGTCGAAACAGGGAAATCTCAAGGTGACCGGCCCGGAACTGACCCAGGAGAACTACGGGTTTGCCTTCCGCAAGACAGACCCGGAGCTGCTTGGCGCCTGGAACAAAGCGCTGGCCGCAGTCAAGCAGGACGGCACCTACAAGAAGATCGAAGATAAGTGGTTCACCAGCACAACAAAATGACCTGTCCCTCGACACGACTCTGACCAGTGCAGGAGAACGGGAGACAAAATGGCCCCCGGGTGGGCACGCGAGGCCATAAAGGGTAGAATTCGAGAGCAATCTTCTAATGATGAAAGCATCAGCGGAGGTGCTCCCCGTACCCGCGGCGTAGTGTGACCCTCCCGGTGGCCTCGTCGGCCCCCGGGGTAAATACCCAGCACCCATCCACTGTCCAGAAGAGCTGCGCTAGGACGGGCCGGTTCCCCCTGGGCGAGTATAGCTCGACGGAATCCTCATCAAGCGGACACCCATTTCGGTTTGGGCGCCGCCCAGTTCCGAGGGCGAGTACAGATCATGAACCTAGATTTCTCGGTAGTCGCTGACTCATTTCCCCTGCTCATGAAAGGTGCCCTAATTACGGTAGAGGTCACCTTTCTAGCCCTGATCCTGGGGACGACCTTGGGCTTGGTGGCGGGATTGGCCAAACTCTCTCACTTCAGAGCCCTCCGGTACCTTGCTGGGGCATACGTCTCGGTCTTTCGTGGCACGCCACTTCTCGTGCAGCTGTTCATTTGGTACTTCGGTTTGCCCGAGATCGGCATCCAGCCTTCCCCGATGGCTGCGGCTGTGATTGGTCTAGGGCTCTACAGCGGCAGCTATCAAACCGAAATCGTTCGTGGCGCCATTCAATCCATTGAGAAAGGACAAATGGAAGCCGCGCGCTCGCTGGGACTCTCCTATATTAGCGCTATGCGCTTCGTCGTCTTTCCGCAGGCCTTTCTTCGCATGCTGCCTCCATTAGGCAATGAATTTGTGGCCCTGACCAAGAACTCGTCCCTTGTTTCCTTGGTAACATTGCAGGAAGTGGTACTGACGGCCGACATGATCATTAGTCGTACGTTCCGGGCCTTTGAACTCTACCTGGCCGTCGCGGTGATTTACTATATCATTACGTCGGTGATCTCGATGCTGACGCGATACGCGGAGAAGAGGATCGGCGTGTATCTTTAGTGGACGATTCTACGGCTCGGGAGGGCTTTAGCTTGGAGCCATTGCTTGATATAAGGCAATTGCATAAGAAGTTTGGTACTCTGGATGTTCTAAGAGGCATCGACCTTCTGGTTGAGCGAGGCGATGTCATGGTTGTTATCGGCCCAAGCGGGTCCGGCAAATCAACCTTTCTGCGTTGCTTGAATTTGCTTGAAGTTCCCTCCGAAGGCGCTATTTTCTTTGAAGGGAAAGAGGTTCGTTCATACAAAGTCGACGAACTGAGAGCCAACATGGGCATGGTGTTTCAAAGCTTCAACCTATTTCCGCATATGACGGCATTACAGAATATCGTCTTGCCCCAGGAGAGGGTTCTGAAGAAGAGCCGAAATGAGTCGATAGAGACGGCCAAGGGCCTGTTGCACAAGGTTGGCTTGCTGCAAAAGGCAGATGTTTACCCGGCACAATTGTCCGGGGGACAAAAGCAAAGGGTCGCAATTGCCCGAGCCCTTGCCATGAAGCCGAAGCTTATGTTGTTCGATGAGCCCACTTCGGCTCTGGATCCCGAGATGGTTTCTGAGGTCATACTGGTCATGGAGCAACTTGCCCAAGAGGGTATGACCATGATCGTGGTCACGCACGAAATGGGTTTTGCTAAGGAAGCGGGTAAACGTATCGTCTTCATGGATGAGGGGCAAATCATTGAACAGGGCGATCCTCGGAGCTGGTTTGCCAACCCGCGGACGGCTCGTGCACGTCAATTCCTCAGTCGAATCCTCTGACGTAAGTTCACCAACAGCCACGCCGTTCTGCTGCGGCTGCACGACGACCTGTTCGACGGCTGTTTTCCGGAGGAGATCCATCGCTATCCGCGTGGTCGTGACGGCCGATAACCATCTGGGCCGCTACTACGACAAAATGTTTCCCCAGAGGCTCGAAGAGCGGCGTGCCTGGTTGCGGCGAGGTTTCGCCGCCGCGGTGAACTACGCCCTGGAGCGTCGGGCCCACCTCTTCCTCCAGCTTGGAGATCTCTTCGATTCCGCTGAGCCCCGCAACCTCGAGCGACAGTTCGTGGCCGAGCAGCTGGCCCGACTGCGTGATGCCGAGGTGCGCTGCCTGGGGATTGGAGGAAATCACGACACCCCTCGAACCCGCAACGGGCAGGCCCCGGCCACGGCTCAGGGCAGCTTCGCCCGTCTGGGCGGACTGCGTTTGTTGGGAGATAGGTTGACGGAGACTGATGGTGGGTTGCGAGGTTCAGAGTCCCCAGCACTCGGGTCCATCGACACGGAACTGCTTGAGATCGATGGGGTCCGGGTTGCCGTGGGCGGTATACCGTTCGACCCGACGGCCCGTGCGGGATCGGACCCGCTGGATGGATCGGAGTGGCGACCGGAGGCCGATGTTGCGTTGTTGCTCCTTCACGGGAACCTGGAAGGGCACGTGTATCCGGGTGTTTCGGAGCCGGTCATTCGGTGCCGGACGGTGGAGGAGTTGGAGGGAGTCGACTACCTGCTGGTGGGCCACGTCCACCGCTTCGCAGCATTCAGATGGGGCGACAAGATGGTGGTGGTTCCGGGGGCGACGGAGCGAATGACCTTCGGGGAGATGGAGAGCCGGCCAGGCTTCGTCTACATGGAGGTGGAGCCGGGCAGGGTGCCTGCGCTGCAGCAGGTGGCGGTGGAGTGCCAGCCCAGAGAGCAGCTCGACATAGCCACGTCGGAACTGGGGGATGATCCCGCCGAGACGGTGAAGGTCCGGATGGAAGCGATCTGCCGTCGGGATGCCCTGGTGAGGGTTTCCCTGCAGGGCCCCATAACCCGACGCCGATACCACGATCTCAACCCGCGGGAGATAGCCGAATATGGGGCGTCTCGCTCCTTCTTCTGTGATCTCGATACGACGGGTCTGTATGTGGAGGACGAGCGACAACCCTCCACCGTTCGAGGCGGCAGGCTTTCCCAGCGCGATGAGTTGATCCGCTACGCCCGCGAGGAGTGGGAGGCAGCCCCGAGCCAGAAGGAGCGGGACCTGATCGACGAGGCCGTGGCCGCGATCCTGGAGGAGTACGGGTGATCATCCTCAAGCGGCTGAAAGTCGCGAATTTCAAACTGCTTCGACAGCTCGATCTGTTCTTCCCCAGGCAGGGCAGCATCCTGGTTGAGGGTCTCAACGAGTCCGGGAAGTCCACCCTGTTCGAGAGCGTATTCTTCGCTCTTTACGGTGTTCCCCTGGTCACAGAGGGGCGCGGCAGGGGGAACCTGGAGAGTGTGATCCGGTATGAAGCGGAATCGGCTGCCGTCGACCTGCTGCTGGATGTGGGCGGGACCGAGTTGGAGATCCATCGCGTCGTGGCCAGGGGAAAGTCGAGTCAGGCGAGCCTGGTGGTGCGGCCTGTCGGGATGCGGGAGGAGCAGATCGTCGGGGTCCTGGCTGTGAATGCTCGGGTGGTGGAGGAGCTTGGTGGGCTGGACGGCGAAGCGTTGCTTAACTCCTGTTTCGTGGAGCAGAAGAAGCTCTCCAAGCTGGAGGATCTGGCCGGAGGGCAGCGGAAGGACTCATTGCGCAGGCTGCTGAACCTCGAGCGGCTCACCGAGCTGGCCGAGCGTTTCAAGGTTACCGGGCAGGATGAGCGGGCGCTAGCCGAGGCCCGAGCCCGCCTCGAGATGGCGGAGGTGATGGCTCAGCTGCCCGAGGTGGTCTCGGAGCGTACGGAGCTGGAGGCAGCCCTAAGGGGCTCTCATCGACCTGATGCGTCGTTCCTCAGGCGCCAACGGCGGGAGACAAACCCCCGCCCCACGGGGAACGACGCAAAGTCCGATACTGTGGGGCGGGGTCTTGTGCCCCGCCACCAGGCGCCAGATGCCAGATCGGCCGCGCGAGATGAATCCTCTCCACACTTGAGAAACGACATGCTTGACGGAGATGAGATGCACTGGGCAAAGGCCGCCGTCGAGCTCGCGAAGGTCCGTGGCGTCCGGGCTTCAACCAGGCGGCGGGGTATCGTCTCCCTGGCAGCGGGGGTGCTACCGCTGGCGCTGGCGGCCGGCCTGTTCGCCTCGGGCCTCCATGCTGCCTTGTGGGCTCTCCCTCTGGTGGTTGCGCTGATCATTTTCGCTGTGATGTCGTTCCGATCGGCGAGCCAGCTATCGGATCGAGCGGACCGACTGGCGGCAGAGCTGGCCCTGCAGCGAGATGGCCTGGTGGCGAAGATCGGCGAGCTGGAGGGCCGAAAAGCGAGGCTGGAGGCCGAGGTGAGGGGCCAGGTTGCCGATCTGGATCTCGAGGAGTGCCGTCGTCGAGTGGAAACGCTGGTCCGTCGCATGGAGGTGAACCGGCGGGCTGCTGCCCTGGTGGAGGGCGCCATGGAGCGGATCGTTCGCATGGTGCTACCGAACACCGAGCGAAACCTCGGACAGATCCTCCCGATGCTAACCGTAGGGCGCTACCACGAAGCACGCATCGGCGAGGACTACCAGATCAAGGTGTGGGACGATGCCGCTGGTCGCTACGTCTCCAAGAGCGTTTTCTCGGGTGGGGCCAGGGACCAGTTCTCGCTGGCGCTGCGCCTCTCCTTTGCCCTGGCGACCCTGCCCCAGGAGTTGGGGGCCACACCCGGATTTCTCTTCCTGGATGAACCCCTCAGCTCCTTCGACGGACCCCGGACCGAGGCCTTGGTCCAACTGCTCACCGCCGGGCAGGTCGGGGAGAACTTCAGCCAGATCTTCGTCATCTCCCACAATCGCTCTTTCGATGTCGGGGCCTTCCAGTACCGAATCGTGATGAGGGATGGTCGTGTGGTGGAGAGCAACCTGCTCTGAGCCGCCTCGTGGCTTCGATGTCTATCTCTATCTCTCTAAGCAGGTGTCCCCAGACAGACTGTCCATCGTCACCCCCGCGAAAGCGGGGGGGGCCAGGCCACTACCGCGCGGCGAGAACGCTGGATGCCCGCTTGCGCGGGCATGACGACGGATTGTGCACTCTATCCCAGGCCAGGTGCTTAGGCTCTCACTGCTCTACCTAACTTCTTCCGAAGGCCGCTCCCGGCTGCCATGGCGACATGGCCGAAGATGCTGCGGTGGAGGCATTGACCGCGGGAGGATGTCTCGCTACAATCAGAAAAGCAACCTGGTTGCGCGGAGCAATCGTGTTGCATATGTTCACCGCTGCTTTGAGAAGGGCTTCCGATGGTCGGCGCCGTGAGCCAGGCAATGGAGATACTCGAGATCCTGGTCGATTCCCCGGACGGGGCGGGTGTGAGCGACCTCAGCAGCCGGCTGGGGATCAACAAAGGCTCCACCTCCAGGCTGCTATCGACCCTGGAAGACGACGGGTTTCTGGCCAGGAACCCCGACACCGGTCGATATGTGCTTACGATGAAGTTGCTGGCCCTGGCTAACCGGCTGACCGATCGGCTCGGCTTTCCTGCCAGTGCCCAGCCGATCCTCAACCGATTGGCGGGCGAGGTGGGGGAATTGGTCCAGCTGTTGGCCGGCGATGGGTAGCAGCTGTACGTCATCGCCAAGGCCGAGGGGGATGCCCGCATCGCCGTGAAGTCGCTGATGGGACGGGTGATGGCCCTTCACGCGAGTGCAGGGGGCAAGGCGTGGCTCAGCGCATTTCCCCTGGACGAGGCTACAAGAATGGTAGCCAGACAGGGAACTCAGTCCCTGACGGAGCGTACCGTCACCGACCTCGGCTCCCTGCGGGCCGAGTTGGACAGGGCTTCCGGTCTCGGTTATGCGGTCCAGGACGAGGAGCTGATGCCCCACGTGGCGGCCATCGCCGTGCCCATCCGGCATCGGGTGACTGGTGTGCCCTTGGGCGCTATCGATATCGTGGCGCCGGCCTTTCGCTTTCCCCTGGAACGCCGCCTTGGGTTTCTCCTGCCTCTGAAGGCGGCGGCGGCGGAGATCATGGCCATCTGGCCGGATGGCTTCTTTCAACTTGCGTCAGGGTAGTGTGACTGAGGAGGAACAGCCATGGTGACGACCACAACAGGACCGCGGACGATTAGGGCCCCGCGCGGCAGTCAACTTAGCTGCAAGGGATGGGAGCAGGAAGCCGCGCTCCGAATGCTGATGAACAACCTGGATCCCGAGGTGGGAGAGCGCCCTCAGGATCTGGTTGTGTACGGCGGGAGAGGAAAAGCGGCGCGCTCCTGGGAGGCTTTCGATGCCATAGTCCGCGAGCTGAAGCGGCTGGAGAACGACGAGACCCTGCTGGTGCAGAGCGGCAAGCCGGTAGGGGTGTTTCGTACCCATGAGGATGCCCCTCGTGTGCTGATCGCCAACTCCAATCTGGTGCCCCACTGGGCGACCTGGGAGGAGTTCGACCGGCTGGAGTCCATGGGCCTCATCATGTATGGTCAGATGACCGCCGGCAGCTGGATCTACATAGGCAGCCAGGGGATCGTCCAGGGAACCTATGAGACCCTGGCCGCGGCGGCCGACCAGCATTTCGGCGGTACCCTCCGGGGTCGGTTGACCCTCACGGCCGGCCTGGGCGGCATGGGCGGCGCTCAGCCGCTGGCCGTCACCATGAACGAGGGCGTGGCCCTGATCGCCGAGGTGGACGAGCGCCGGATCCAACGGCGACTGGAGACCGGCTACCTGGATAGCTGGACGGCCAATTTGGACGAGGCGCTGGCGAAGGCGCGGGAGGCCCAGGAGGCGGGAAGGCCGCTCTCCGTCGCTGTCCTGGCCAACGCCGCCGACGTCACCAACGAGCTGATCCGCAGGGGGATCACCCCGGACATAGTCACCGACCAGACCCCGGCCCACGACCCCTCCATGTACGTGCCCCAGGGAATGAGTGTCGCGGAGGCCGATGAGTTGCGGCGGACCGACCGGGCACGCTACGTTGAGCTGGCCTACAAGTCGATGGGGGAGCACGTCAAGGCGATGGTGGAGTTCGTCCGGAGGGGTGCCGTGGTCTTCGACTACGGCAACAACCTGCGCCAGCGGGGCAAGGAGGCCGGGGTGGAGGACGCCTTTAGCTATCCGGGCTTCGTCCCTGCCTTCATCCGACCCCTTTTCTGCAGGGGCAAGGGCCCGTTCCGATGGGCGGCCCTCTCCGGTGATCCCGAGGATATCTACCGTACAGACGACGCCATCCTTCGGCTTTTCCCCGAGAACGCCATCCTGAGGCGGTGGCTGGAGCTGGCCCACCAGAAGATCCACTTCCAGGGACTTCCCTCCAGGATCTGCTGGCTGGGCTACGGCGAGCGGGACCGGGCAGGTCTGGAGTTCAACCGCATGGTCCGGGAGGGGGTGCTCAAGGGACCGGTCGTGATCGGCCGGGATCACCTGGATGCCGGATCGGTGGCCTCCCCATATCGAGAGACCGAGGGGATGCGAGACGGCTCCGATGCCATCGCCGACTGGGCGATCCTGAACGCCTTGCTCAACACCTCCGCCGGCGGAAGCTGGGTGAGCTTCCACCACGGTGGGGGCGTGGGTATCGGCTTCAGCCTGCACGCGGGGATGGTGATCGTGGCCGATGGCAGCGAGCGGGCGGAGCGGAAGCTGGCCCGAGTGCTGAGGACCGACCCGGGGCTGGGGATCGTGCGCCACGCCGACGCGGGCTATCCCGAGGCGATCGAGGCGGCGAAGGAGTTGGGAGTCCGACTCCCCAGCCTGGAAGGCAAGTAGATTGTAGGGCGACTGCAAGTTGCTGATGAAGATGGTCGGCGGTGTAGCCGATCCGACATTGGCCGAGGACGGCCGGCGAACCCCGATTGTGGTGGACCCATTGGCGAACCAAGGAGAGCTGCCCGCACAGCTGTCCCTGTTCGAAATAGGTTGCGTGAGGAGGAGCCCACAATGAGGATGTCGCTACGATGGCAGGGGCTTGGGTTGGCCGCGCTTGCGGTGGTTGCCGTCATTACGCTGAGCGCGTGCCAGTCGCAGCCGTCCAGTTCGACGGGCGGCGCGGCAGGGTCAGGAGGCGTCAAGGAGGTCAAGATTGGTTTCTTCGGTCCGCTGACGGGCGACTCGGCTTCTGATGGCACCAGCGCCAAGAACGGTGCTGAGATGGCTGTCAACGAGCTGAATGCGGCGAACGCCATCCCTGGTGTCAAGCTCGTTCTGGTCCCCTACGACGATCAGGCCAAGTCGGAGCAGGCTTCAAGCGTTGCCCAGAAGCTGATAGAGCAAGACAAGGTCTCGGCGGTGGTGGACGGCTCCTACAGCACGCCGTCAAGGGCGGCGGCACCCATCTTCCAGAGGGCCAAGATCCCGATGGTCGTCGCCTACGCGGTGCATCCCGAGATCACCAAGGCCGGCGATGAGATCTTCCGGATCATCTACGTGGGCCAGGTTCAGGGGCAGGCGATGGCCGACTACGCCACCAAGAAGCTGAACCTCAAGAACATTGCGATGCTGAATGTGGACAACGACTACGGTACCAGTATCGCCGCGGGCTTCACCGCAACGATGAAGAAGGACGGCGCGACCATACCTGTGGCGCGAACCTACTCCATCGGGCAAAAGGACTTCGCGCCTCTGATCACGGCGGTGAAGGACTCCAACGCCGATGCCCTGTACGTGGTCGGGTACTATGCCGAGGCTTCCCTGATAGTCCAGCAGGCCCGGCAGATGGGCTTCACCAAGCCGATCGTGTCCACCGACGGCGTGGACTCTCCGGAGTTCCCCAAGCTGGCGGGCAAGGACGCCGAGGGCGTCA
>DAHXJB010000169.1:0-3450 GCA_027372455.1 Chloroflexota bacterium
CGTTCTTGGGCAGCCGGGTGACGTAGTCTGCCGCCACCCCGAACTGGGCAAGCGACACGGCGACGTTGGCTTCGCCGCCACCGAAGGTGGCGTCGTAGCTGCCGGTCTGCCCGAAGCGCAGAAAGCCGGGCGGCGAGAGCCGCAGCATGATCTCCCCAAAGGTCACTACCTTCTTGGCCATGACTCATCCTCCAGATCTGAATGCCTAGAGCCGCCAACGGGCTATCGGATCCACAGAGCGCCCCAACCCGATTGGACGCCCACGGTCACACCCCTTCCCAACAATCTCAGGCATCGATAAGCATTCGGTGATAAACTACATGGTAGCCCACCCCTGCATCCTGTCAAGGGCAGAAAGGCGACGAGGCGAGAGCGACCGCCAGACTGCTCGGATAACTGCGCCCGAGGCGGCTATGCCACCCACTCCAGAATTGTTGGTGCCGGAGGTAGCGCCGAGGGTCGGCGCGTGCTAGAATAGCATGGCAATCGGTTTCCGGCAACCGATTGCCATGGCCGCGGAGGGCCACCCAATTCGCGCGGCGCTCACGCCATACTACCGCAGAGGAGCCGAGATGAACCCTACCCTTCGGGATGTCGCCCGGCATGCAGGCGTCTCCATAACCACCGCGTCGCGAGTGCTCAGCGGCAGCGATCACCCCGTCGCCGCAGAAGTGCGAAAGCGCGTCCTACAGGCTGCCGAGGAACTCGACTTCACCCCCAATGCCTTCGCTCGAGGGCTGTCCAAGCGCGAGGTTCGGCTGATCGGGCTGGTGATTCCGGACATACGAGACCCCTACTTCGTGGAGATAGCCCGAGGCACCGAGGATGTGGCCAGCCAGGAGGGCTACATGGTGGTGCTGTGCAACACCGACCGCAATCCCGACAAGGAGCGAAAGTACGTCGAGGAACTGCGAGCCATGCGGGCGGGCATCATCCTCACCGGCGGCGGTGTCAATCGCGAAGCCCACCTGGCGGACATCGTCAGCCATCCCGCTCCCGTCGTGGTGATCGGCCACCACGAGATCCCCTGTTCCTCGGTCCAGATCGACAACGTCCGCGGGGCCATCGAGGCTACCGAGCACCTCATCAGCTTGGGTCACCACAGAATCGGCCACATTAGCGGTCCACTTGCTTCCGCAACAGCGACAGACCGGGTGGAGGGATTCGAGCGGGCCATGGATGGGCACGGCTTGCCGGTGGATCGGTCCCTGGTGGTGGAGAGCGACTTCACCTTCGACGGGGGCGCGGAAGCGCTTCGCCGGCTGTGGGAGAACCCCTGCCCTCCTCAAGCCCTCTTTGCCGCCAACGACATGATGGCCATGGGCGCCCTGCGCGAGGCCCGCCACCTGGGAATTCGGGTCCCCCAGGATCTACCCGTCATCGGATTCAACGGCATCGCCGGGGCGGAACGGACCGATCCGCCCCTGAGCACCATCCACTTCTGTCTGCGCCAGATCGGCAAGACAGCGACCGAGATGCTCCTCCATCAACTGAAGAGCCATCAGGAGGAGCGCACCTCGGTGCTGATCCAGGGCAGGCTGGTAGTGCGCGAGTCCACCGTGACCACGACGTAAGTCGAGATGCCTGGGGACCCAACCCTCCGCCGGATGCGGACACATCGATGGCATGTCTACAGAGACGGCCCCGAGAAACCATCGGGGAGTGTAAGACACCTTGGAAACCCGCGAGATCTACTGGAACATCCAGGGCGTTTGGATCATGTACGCCCTGTTCGGCCTCGCCGTGGCGGTGTTCGGCTACGGCGCCTACCAGCACTACCGTCTGCTAGCCCTGGGAAAAGCCGAGAACCGTTTCGAACGGGCCAGGGAGCGCTGGATCGGCGTGGTCCTGCATGCCCTCGCCCAGGCGCGCGGCCTCCGGGACAGATACTCGGGAGGGATGCACCTTCTGTTCTTCTGGGGCTTCGTCGTTCTCTTCCTGGGGACCGTGGTAGTGTTCCTACAGGCCGATTTGGGACTGCAGATCATGCACGGCCCCTTCTACCTCTACTTCCAGTCCCTCACTTTGGATCTCCTGGGGCTGCTGGCCACATTGGGCCTGCTCATGGCGTTGTCCAAGAGATTCGTCCTTCGTCCGGATGGGCCTCTGAACCCCCCTCGCCACCGAACCCTGCTGGCTAACGGGGTGATCTTGGGCCTTCTCCTCGCCATCCTGATCACCGGATTCCTGGTGGAGGGTATCCGCATCGCGGCCACCAACGACCCATGGGCCGGTTGGTCCCCCATTGGTCGATCGGTGGCGCTGACGCTCCAGGGCGCCGACGCGGCCACGCTGCAGCTGGCCCACCGCTTCCTGTGGTGGTTTCATCTCTTGCTCGCCCTCGCCTTCATCGCATACATCCCTTACTCCAAGCTACGGCATCTGGTGCTATCCCCGGCCAACATCTACTTCCGATCTCTCCAGCCGATGGGCGCTCTGAAGCCGATCGATATCGAGTCGGCAGAGACCCTTGGAACCCCCAAGATCGAGGATCTCACCTGGAAGCAGCTTCTGGATACCGTAGCCTGCGTGGAGTGCGGCCGGTGCCAGGAGGCATGCCCTGCCTACAGTGCGGGTCAGCCCCTTTCGCCGAAGGCACTGATCCTCGATCTGCGCAACCACCTTTACGGATCCAAGGGCTCGACGGCATCCCTCACCTGGGGACATAAGAGACCGGTGGAAGTCACGCCCAAGGGCTTGGAGGAATGCCCAACCGTCGCTGCGGTGACTCCCGACGCGTTGTGGAGCTGCGTCACCTGCGGGAGCTGTATGCAGCAGTGCCCCGTCTACGTCGAGCACGTACCGACCATCGTCGACTTGCGCCGCTACTTGGTGATGGAGCAGGCGGAGTACCCGGAGCTGATGCAGGAGGCGCTAACCAGCATGGAGGCCAGAGGGCACCCCTTCCGAGGAACTATGGCATCCCGCACCGATTGGTGTGACGGGCTCAACGTCAAGGTCGTGGGGGAATCGAGCCCCACCGAGTGGCTGTACTGGGTGGGATGCGCCGCAGCCTTCGACGACCGGAACCAGCGGGTGGCGCGGGCCTTCGCGAAGCTGCTCCAGCGGGCGGGGGTGGACTTCGCGATCCTGGGGGAAGAGGAGCAGTGCACGGGAGACGTGGCTCGCCGCATCGGCAACGAGTATCTCTATCAAGTGATGGCACAGGGCAACGTGGAGACGTTGAAGCGCCACCAGATCAGGAAGATCGTGACCACCTGCCCCCACTGCTTCAATTCCCTCAAGAACGAGTACCCCCAGTTCGGCGGTGACTTCGAGGTCTACCACCATACCGAGTTGCTGGACCAACTGCTGAAGGAGGGCAAGCTGCGGCCCACCGGGGCCACGGTTGAGAGTGTGACCTTCCACGACTCCTGCTACCTGGCTCGCTACAACGGCATCGCCAAACCACCACGCCAGATCCTGAATGCGCTGGATGGTCTGAGGCTG
>DAHXJB010000605.1:0-1579 GCA_027372455.1 Chloroflexota bacterium
GTCCCACTTGCCCGTCTCCAGCCGCCAATACTTCTTGGCGATCCAGGACCAGGGCTTGTTGTGATGGCGAGACCTAGCCCAGTGGCGGAGCTTGATGTAGGTCAGGTGGTCGAGCTTGGAGAAGCTCGCCTTCGACACCACCGTCGAGTAGTAGTTGGCCCAGCCCCTGATAATCGGGTTGATCCGAACGATCAGCGCCCTTTGGGGGGCTGCTTTATGCCGCCTTACCACTGCCTGGAGGGCCTTCGAGTGCCTGTGCATCGCCTCCTGGCTGGGCTTGATGAGGGTGACGTAGTCCAGCCATACCGAGGACCCTCCCCGACCTCCCGACTTCCGCCGGTGCGTCTTGCCCACCGGGTACTGGCGGACGTTGAAACCCAGGAAGTCGAAGCCCACCGCCCCATCGTGAGGGTGGCGGGTATGGGTGATCCTGGTCTTACTCGGCTTCATCTCCAGCCCCATGCCCGATAACCACTCCGAGGCTACCTGCTTCACTTCCTCGATCACCGCCAGGTCTCGATGCAGCACCACGAAGTCGTCGGCGTATCTCAGGACCGTAGCCTTCTGGACCAGGCCATTGGGCGTAAGGTGTCTGGGGAATGCGGTGACGATAGCTTCTTCGAGGCCATGCAGGGCGACGTAGGCCAGCAGCGGGGAGATGACGCCACCTTGAGGTGTGCCCTCTTCGGTGGGGAACAGCTCGCCGCCTTCCATCACCCCCGCTTTAAGCCATCCCTTGATAGCACGGCGCAGGGTGGGGAAGGTGGCCAGCTTGTTCAGTAGCGCCCGGTGTTCGATCCTGTCGAAGCACTTCGCGATGTCCGCATCCAGGACGTACTTATCCTGGCGGTGGATGCTCTTGAAGATTGCCGCGACGGCATCGTGGCAGGAGCGCCCCGGCCGGAACCCATAGCTGTTGGGCTCGAACTTCGCCTCCCACTGGGGTTCCAGGGCGAGCTTGGCCAACGCCTGGGCCGCTCGGTCGGCCATGGTGGGTATTCCCAGCGGACGCTTCTCCACCTTGCCGGGTTTGGGTATCCAAACCCTTCGGGTGGGTTGCGCCTGCTGGCCCAGGTCCAGGTGGTTGGCAAGGTCCAGCCGTTGTGCGCGGGTGAGAGACTTCACCCCGTCCACGCCCGCCGTATTCTTGCCCTGGTTGTCCTGGGTTACCCTGCGCACGGCCAGCCATTTCGCCGACCAGGAGCTCATCAGGAGTCTCTGGAGCCTGTGGACTGCCCTCGTGTCGCCGCGACGCGAGGCTTGGTAGATCCGCTCTTGGAGCTTGAAGACCGCCCTCTCGATCTCTCGCCAGGGTAGGCTCTTCCATTCATACACTGGCGTCTCCGCCGTGCTCATGACGTATCGGCTCCTACTGGCAGCTCTACCTTCCAGGCCGTCGTGCCCACGTCAGCATATCCCGGGCATTGCCCCGGGCCTTGGCTTCTTGGGCAATCACTCCGATCCTCCGGCGTGCGGCTGACGCCTGCTCCGCCATCGACCCCACGGAGAGCCGGAGGTGGTTACCTCGTTCCCGATGCTCGTTTTGCGTGACCTTAGGGCCGTGCTCTCCACCGGGTTT
>DAHXJB010000606.1:0-1631 GCA_027372455.1 Chloroflexota bacterium
GGCCAGCCTGCTGGCCGGTGCAGATGGACTAGTTCCAGGCGAAGCAAACATCTACCCTCGTTTGCTGGCGGATCTCCTGACCGCCGTTCGGCAGGGTGACCTGGCCATGGCCTTCGACTGCGAGACGAAGATCGGCCAGTACATGCCGATCCAGGGATGGAAGAGCATCCACGCGCTGAAGCTGCTGGGAAAGGCGCTGGGGCTGATGTCTGACCGGGTAATCTCACCTCTGCCGCGGCTGGAGGACCGCGAGGGAAGGCGTGTAATACAGATCGGGGCATCTGCCGGGCTTCCTATACCTGCGTCTTGGTTGGAGTAGCCGGAGGCTATATCGAGGCGCCATGGCTAATGGCTCGCCACTCGAGGTGTTTTCGTCAATCGGGAGAGCCCCTCAGACTCAACCCGCTTCCTCCGGCCCAGGTAGTCGGCCACAGCAGTCTTTGCTTCCGGGTAGGCCAGGTACAGAGCGTCCAGGAAGTCGCTGCTGCTCAGGATCATGATGCCGTTACGGGCCTCCCTCAATGGAAAGTCCTTGCTGTTGTCCGTAACCAGCGTTCCTGGCACGCCGGCGGCAAGTGCGGTTCGGACAACCGGTAGGTCATCGGGGTCCGAGAGCCAAGATAGGTCGGTTGCTGGCGCCGCTCGGTAGTCCACCAGGGTCAGAACTCCCGAGAGTTCGTCGATAGCAGTATTCACCCTGGCCCTGGACCTCCCCAACCGTTGTTCGGCCTCGGCCCTGCTGGCCAGTTCCTTCAAGGTGCGGCGGATGATCCATTCGGTCCGCACGCGGGCGAACTCCGCCACGATCCAGCTCGACCAGTAGCCATGGTAGTACCCGAGGTCGGCGGCGGCCAAGAACTCAGGCTCTTTCGGCCCCAGCAGAACGCTGGAATCCAAGGTCACCCGGTCGAAGAGGGCGGCGTCAGGCACCTGCAGCCTTCTTGTCGGAGACCATCTGCTGCCGGACCTTCTTGGTCAGTTCGTAGATCTCCTCCGGGGTCGGATAGCCTTCCTCCTCTATCTCGGCAATGGTCTTTCGGATCCGGAGTATCCGTTCTACGCTATCCTCGGACACGAGCCACCGGGTGCCGGTGTCCACACCCTTGAGCGTACCTCGCTTAACCCACTCCTTGATTGTGGTGATCGAGATGCCCAGTCTATCCGCAGCCTGTCCGGTGGTGAGCAGACCCCGTTCAGGGCGAGCCAGGGCAGCCAGAGCGTCGCGCACCGCCTCCACCTCCTGAGTGCGCCCCTCGCTGGCCAACTCGCGCTCTAACCGTGCAAGGGTGTCCAGGGTCTCTGGTTTGATTGTTGTCGCCATGTTCGGCCTCCTTTCTGAAGGCAATGAACTACCCGCACTTATATCACTAAAGTGATGCTATCGCAATACAATGGAACGGAATGCAGGAGGCCGGCCCAACCCGGGCACAATACGGGTGTCTATAATGGCGGTATAGAAGGTGTTGTTCTGCTCTCCAGTCGAGGGTGTCCCAGAGGATCCCAACACCCTCGTCAGTGGGGGCCGCGCCGAAGGATGGTGAGGACGAGCCAGATGCCGAGTGCGGCCACGAAGGCCATGCCGAGGCCGAGCAGCCACCCGATTATCAACCAGTGAAACCCCACCGTGTAGT
>DAHXJB010000611.1:0-6422 GCA_027372455.1 Chloroflexota bacterium
ATCGTTCTGAATGACATCGCATCCACCGCCGTGCACCTGGCGGAAACAGAGGGTCTCGGGAAGCTGGGCAGCGAGAAGGCCCAGATAGCCCGGAACTACGTGACCCTGGAACTCGCAGCCCTCGGGGTTACATCCACCAACGAAAGCGACCTGGAAGCAACCATCATCGGCGCCGTGCAGCGGGCCTGGCTGTACGAGATCGGCCCGACCCGTCGCACCGAACCGGATCCGACCCCGACGCCGGAAGAGCCAACAGCCAACCCAGCAGCCCCAGCGGCCGCTGCGTAGCCGGCGCAACGAACGAAGAGGCCCGGGCGAAGCGCGCGTCCGGGCCTTTGGCTTGCCTCATCACGGCGTGGTCTCAGCCATGGGTGGCCAACTGGAGGCTATCGAGGTCGGGCATCTCGAAGTTGAGGGTCATATCCCCGGTGGGCGACAGCAACTCCGGCTTGGGGACCCGGCCGGTCACCATCATGTAGAACAAAAAGGCCTTCATCAGCTCGTCCTGTCCGGCCGGCGTCCCCTTGCTGTAGCAGGCCGCAAGGATGAAGCTCTTGGTGGCCTGCTGCAATCCCACGCCGACCAGAGCGGGGAGCTTGCGCAGCTCCGGAGCGACCCGGGCGATCGCCTGGAGGGCCGGCAGCTCGGGGGGCTGCACCGCCGGCTGGGTCGCGGCGATGAACTGGTGCACCATCAGCTTGATCGCGGATTCACGCTTCGCCGCCAGGATGCTCTCCTGGCTGAGGATCGGGATACCACCAATTACCTGGTGTTTCGCCATCTCTCACCCATCCTTTCCAGCATTCCGTACGGAATGCCGATCAGCTGCCCTAGAATGAGATCTCCTCTTCCTCCTGCTCGGACCTCTCCGCCTTCCGGTCCAGCATCTGGACCTCCGAGGCGGTCACCACCATGTCGATGTGGACCAGGTTGTCCCTGTCCGTCCACTGGTGGGTGGAGAGGCGCCCCTCCACATAGACCTTCATCCCCTTCTTCAGGTACTGGCCGCAGACCTCGGAGAGCCGGTTCCATGCCTGCACCCGGAACCATTGGGTTTCCTCCTTCCGCTCGCCCTCCGCGTCGGTGTAGCTCCGGCTGGTGGCCACGCTGAAGGTCGCCACCGGCTTGCCCTGCGGGGTGTACCTCAACTCGGGATCACGTCCGAGGTACCCAATCAAGATCGCCTTCGCTATGCCTGCCATGGGTTATCCCTCCTTCCTGAGTCCGGTCTGCTTCCGGATCTCCGCCTCGATCTCTACCGGCACGGTCCACAGTCCCAGGGCCCCCTTGCAGGGAATGGGCTCCTTCAGCCGATAGCCACCCGTGAGGATCCACCCGAACCTCCCAGGGGTGAAGTCGCCGAAGTCGAGCTCGGGGCCCCGGACGACCCAAGGCTTGGGATAGATGTAGGGCTGGCCATCCGGGGGGTTGCGGCGAATCTCCCCCACGTGGTGGAGGTTCACCACGGCGACGATGGCACCGAATGGAAGATTCAGCTTCGTGGTGGTCGGCAGATCTGCATCCGGCACCCAGTCTCCTACTGACTCAAAAGCCGAAAAGAACGGCTCATCAAAGCAGATCTCACGCGCCCACCCGGGCATCGCCTTTGCTGCGTGGATGGCCAGCCAGCCCCGGTGCTTGGTGCTCCAGGACCTGGTCTCGATCTCTTTGGCGCCGATCGCCACGAGGGAAGCCCACGGCTGGGTTAGTGAAAGGGCCTTCATCTCCTCACCCTCTCTCTCGTGACCTCGACGTCCAGGTAGCGCCGCTTGTAGACGGACGGGGGCCTGTCGGCGTAGTCAGCGCTCTCGTTGAGAAGCCTGATGTCGCCGGTGACCTCCAGGTCTCTCACCAGCTCCGCCATCCGCTCGATCTCCGGTTCCTCTCCATGCAGCCGTATCTTGATCATCGAGTCTCCTCCTCTCTAAGCTCCGGCACGTTCGGGAAGATCCCCATGTACTTCTCAATCCAGCAGGCCATGCTCTGGAAGACCGCTATGGGATCCATCTCCTCCCACGGCAGCCCGTAGATGTCGCGAGGGTAGTTCTCCGGGCTGAGCCCCGAGGCGTCGTAGCATCCACGGATGAAGCAGTCCCGCAGGTCGCGCATCGTCACGCCGTGGACCTCCTGCTTGCCCCTCTCCCCCAGATCCGTGTGGGGCTGACCATCGTAGGGTCGGGTCCGATCCAGCGTGTGCAGATAGTCCGGCTGCGTGAGACCGTCGAGCACCTCACCCAGCGTTGTCTGGTTCCCGTCGTCGTCTATCAGCATCATCTCTCCTACTCCATCCCCGGAAGGGTCTGCGCTCCGGAAAGGCGAAGCTTGAGGCTCTCCGGGATCCTCTCCGTGTAGCTGCAGCCGTTCAGACTGAATCGCTCGCAACCCAGGAACTGGTGGCCGGTGGCCCTGTTCGTCTTCACCTGCAGCCGGCCGCCGCAGAGTGGACACTCCCGTTCGATGACGAGGTTCTCTGGGATATCACTCATACGCCTCCAGGGCTGCCCTGCAGCCCGCCTCCATGATCGTCTTGCCCCAGCTCCAGAAGACGTCGCAGAGAAACCATTGGTCCCACCTGATCATCTCCCACTCTCTCCGCCTACGAGCGTCAGTGCGGTGATCACTGGACCGACGCCTGGAAAGCTGGCAGATGGCCCCGGACACGTAGAGATACGGCACCCGACCGGCGGTGTATTGGATCGGGGAATCCGTTCCCGCCAGCATCATGGTAACCTGCCATTTCTCGGCTTGGAGATGCCTGACCAGGATCTCGAAGGTACCCCAATCGGTGCTGAAGTGGGGAACCTCTCCGCACAGCCGACAAATCCGATCACCAGGCCGAAGCCAGACCTCCTGCGCTTCGATCGACTCTCCATCGTGCCGATTGATCACGGGCACCTCGTGTCCCACCCGGTGGGAGTAGCCCATCACCTTCTCTAGGATCCGGATGTCCATCGCCTCCCCGGCGGAGAGTTGCTCAGCTACGGCTCACCTCCGGGAACTGGCGCCACTCTCTGTTGTCGAGGAGGTGGCCGGCTGCACGTTTGCCTACGCGCTGCACTGGATGACCATCCACCTCTCCCAGACGGCCAATGGGATCAGGGCCATCCCCGAAGTAGGGGCCGGCACTCACCCACTCTCCCCAGCTCTTGAAGAACAGGGGCACCCCGGCTGCCTGGGACTGGTCCCTCACCGATCGCACCCAGTCGGGATGCATCGGCCTGGCCCCGGGCCCCGTCTCGCCTCCAACGATCACCCAGGAGAGCTTGTTTCGGTCGTAGCCAGATTGAATGCGACCATCAACAAGTTGGCGAGCGTAGAAATCGCGAGGCGTTACACTCAGCCATTGCGCCAGATCCACCGGCCCCAGCATCGGCTCCACGGAGACGAACCGTACCGCCGCCGGGACCTGGAGCAGGATGGGGATTCTCTTGTCGGCCATCTCCTGGTTCTCGGTGGTGACACCAAGCCACAGATTGGGGATCGGCTCGTGGTGTCCCTTAGCGTACCCGTCCTCCGCAGAGATCCAGCCCCCGTCGTACAACCGGTGGAAGTACTCGTGCATCCTCCACGGCCGCTTGGTGAGCACCATGAAGGCGTGCTGTGGATGGTGGATGATGATGTCCATGACGTCGTCAATCCAATTATCTTCGACGTCGCTGTGGAAGAGATCCCCCATACTGTTCACGAACACCCGCCGGGCAGATCTCCAGGTCACCGGCAGGAACAGCTTGTCCCCATCGTGGAAGGTCACCTTGAAAGGATCGTCCTGACGGTAACCAGCCCTGCCGGCCAACCGCTTGGCCATCCGTTCGGCGTAGCAGTGGTCACAGCCAGGACCGACCTTGGTGCAACCGGTGATCGGGTTCCAAACAACGTCCGCCCAGTCGATAAGTGTCTCTCCCATCTACCTCACCCCCACCAGCTCTCTCTGGACCGGCTGGACCGGCTTCGACTCCACCAGCTCCACCCAGCCGTCGCCGGCCAGGTCGATCAGCCGCTCCAGGGCGTCGATTAACGGACCGTTCGCCATCTCCAGCCGGCGTGCCGTCAGATGGTCGTACATCGGGTAATCGCCGTTGGCGTACGCGTTGCCGGCGCGCTCGATCAGGTCCATGATCTCCGCATCCAGCCGCTTCACCTTGGCCTCGGCCTCCAGCAGCTCGATCAGCTCCACCCGGTAGATAGCTATCGTGTCCTTTATCTCCGGGGTCATCAGCCGGCTAGGCACCACGGCCCTAAGCCTCCCATCGTCAACCGATAGCTGCACTCCCTGGCCGCGCAAATGGATCAGTAACAGACCTCCCATGAGACTCATAGCTCGATCACCTCCACCCCTCCAGAGTCGAGATCTTGGCCGTTGTCAGTTTTTGTCGGATTCCAAATGTCAGTTTTTACAGGCGTCGATGTCAGATTCCCCTGAGAACAGGAAGGAGTGATGAGGCCTTCTGAAGAAAAGTTGACGGGGGTACCCAAACTAAAACTGACATTACTGACATTTCTGACATTGGGGTCATGAGAATCACTACTGGCCTCATCAACGGTTATCACACTTACATTGCCTTCGCACTCCTTCCCGTTCTGCGAGGTCGAAGAAACTGACATTTGGACTGACACCGGTTGAGCGGAATCTGACATTTGTTCGGCGTCGCCGGCCTTTTTCCAGGGCGGCGGAATCGAGTCTGCGGAATTGTCGGAAATGTCAGTTTTCTCTGACATAGATAGGGTTGAGATGTTGATATGGAGTACGTTGCGCAACTGCCCGGCATGTTTTCGGCGGACGGTGTTGGTCTTGCGGGTAGCGTCGACGCTGGCCAGGAAGTGCTGTTCGTTCAGGCGCTTGTGCAACGTTTGAGACGAGGTCAGCAGCGGCTCCCCCATCGTTGTCCCCAGCTTCTGGGCCGCGCCGTATGCCGCCTCCGGATACAGGTAGACGTTCTCCCCGTCGATCCAGCCGACCCTTGGCTCCTTGGCGTGCCACTCGTCTACCGAGTAGCCTGCGGCGACCACGGAGGTGTGTCGTCTCCAGCCCCAGGCGTCGGGATTCGGGGGAGTGTTCCCCTCCTCGTCACTTAGGTGGGCTTGGCCTGAGGATAAGGCCGCCGCCAGCAACGTGAGGAAGCGTCGGGCGGGCTCCGTGGCGGCCTGGTGTCTGGCCTGCTTCGCCGCCGGCTCCAGCAGAGACTTCCACCAGCTGGCCCAGTACGCTTCACACTCTGCCTCGGTGAAGGCACCGACCTGGTGCGCGAACTCCAGGAAGCTGGACAGGCCGATAGCCAGGTTGGCCACGATCTCCGGAACACGGCGATGGAGGTTCCCCTGGTAGGCCGCGGCCCGGTAGGCGGCGATCTTCGCCGTCAGCGTCGATCGGAGCTGGTCGTACCGCGGGGCCAGCCATCGGATGAAGCCGCCCAGGGCCTTCGCGTACACCCCGTCCGCGGCGCTCCGCTGGCACTTACCGACCTTCGACCAGTCGATGTCACCGGGATCCACCTCCAGGATGAGGAGGCGGGCCCGGAGCGATTGGCCTCGAGGCGAATCCTCTCCGGTGCTGAGGATCAGTCCCCTGGGCGGTTTCCCCTGCCTCAGGGTGGCGTCGGCGGTCATTCGCTGGCGGCCTGCCTGGTTCCCCTGGCCACGGAAGAGTCGCTCGGCCTCTCTGTTCAGCTTGGCGACGTCGGCGGCGGATCCGGTCGGGACGAAGTCGTCCACGGTGAGAACGGCATCCTTGGCAAGGAAGGCGAGTAGCTCCAGGGCATTCCCGGTGGAGCTCCAACCGGCCGGGAGGTGTCGGCCGTCCATCGTGGCTCCGAAGTGCTGTTGGGCCAGGGCGGCGAGCACGCTCTTGCCGGCGCCGGTGGGCCCGGCGATGTGCAGACTGTGGTCGACGCTCCCGATCACCGCGCGGTAGGCCGCGGCGAGGAGCGGCACGGTGATGGATCTCGGCGCCACCTCCAGGATCTCGAGGCTCGTTCTGATGCAGCCGACCAGCTCCTCACCCTCCGGAGGCGGGGGCAGCAGGTAGCCAGACAGGGACTCGGTGACCGCCACGTCGATCCCCTCGACGGCCCCCTCCGCCCCGATCGCCCCGCCGGCGTGCAGGTAGAACCACTTGTCGGCGATCTTGCGCCAGCCGAGGTGGGTGAAGCGGACCGTCTCGGTGATCTCCCCGGAGAGCAGCTGCACGGCGGCGCGAGCATGGTCTTTGGTGCCGTTGCCGGGGTAGACGATCGCACTGGCCCCCAGCTGCTCGGTTACCCAGTTCATCATGGTGTACTTCTCGGCCTGCACCCGGAAGGACTTTGGTCGTTCCTTCAGCAGGGTGGCGATCTCGAAGACCCGCTTGACGTCGAACCCGTCGTCCTCGATCACCTCTGCCGAGATCTTGGCGGCGAAGTTGGTGAGCCTCACGATCTCCGGGTTGC
>DAHXJB010000014.1:0-4480 GCA_027372455.1 Chloroflexota bacterium
CAAGAGCCCGAAGAAGTCTCGGCAGGTGAGCAACAGGTACAGAAGAGCCGATCCAACGTCAAGTCCTTGCTAGTTGAGATCCTGCAGACGGTTCTCCTGACCCTTATCATATTCGCCGGAGTCCGAACGGTCGTCCAGAACTTCAAGGTTGACGGTGCCAGCATGGAGCCCACTCTTCACACTGGCCAGTACCTGTTGATCAATAAGCTGGCCTACTCGTGGATAGATGGAGTGCCGCTCCAGATAGCCGAGGATCTTCATCTGGTCTCCGGTAAGCCCGATGGCTTCTTCCCGTTCGGCGGACCGCAGCGAGGCGATATCGTGGTGTTTAGATATCCCCTCGGGCCAGATAGGGACTTCATCAGGCGGATCATTGGACTGCCTGGGGATACGATCCAGATCGAACGGGGGCGGGTGTACGTTAACGGCGTTCTTCAGCACGAGAGCTACATCGAGGCCGTGCCAACTTACAGTATGGCTCCGGTGAAAGTGCCGCCGGACGACTACTTCGTCCTGGGCGACAACCGGCCCAACAGCAGCGACTCCCATATCTGGGGGTACGTGCCGGAGGGCAACCTGATAGGGAAAGCCTGGATCTCCTACTGGCCGCCTAGCGAGTGGGGGATAGTCTCCCACACGGGACTCGCGAAGAGTCAGTGACCCCACTCGACCTTTCCCCATGAGAAAGGGCGGACCCGAGTCCGCCCTTTGCTGGTTCCGATGTGATGAGGGGGCGGTTCCGAGAGCCGCCCCCGAGAGGAGCCTATCCCTCCAGGATCATATCCGACAGGCTGGTTCCAGGAGCTACCATCGGGAAGACGTTCTCCTCCGGCTCCACGGCGAACTCCACAAGGAACGGACCCGGGTAATCCATTGCCCTCTGGACCGCGGCCTTCACCTCTGCCGGGTCGGTGACTCGGCATGCCGCGACCCCGTGGGCCTGAGCGAGACTCACAAAATCGGGCCCCGGTATCGGGCTGTGTGAGTAGTTGCTATCGAAGAAGAACTGCTGCCACTGCCTCACCATGCCGAGGAAACCGTTATTCAGGACGGCAATCTTGACCCCGATACCGTGCTGAGCCAGCGTGGAGAGCTCAGGGGCTGACATCTGGAAGCCGCCGTCGCCTACCACCGCCCACACCGTCTCGTGCGGTTTTCCGACCTTTGCGCCTATCGCTGCCGGAACACCGTACCCCATCGATCCAAGCCCGCCAGAGCACAGGAAGCTGCCGGGTTTGTCGAAACCAAAGTGTTGAGCCACCCACATCAGATGCTGCCCCACGTCGCTGGCAACCAGGGCGTCTCCCTGTGTCACCTCTCGAATCCCCCTGATCACCTCGGCGACCAGTGGACGCTCCCTGCCGGCCGGCTCGCTGCTCACCGGGCTCTCGGCCCTCCATTGTCGAAGCTGCCGCAGCCACTCGGGCCGCTGCCTCGGGCTAACCTGCGCGAGCAGCATCGCCAGGACCTGCTTGGCGTCGCCCACGATCGGCGCATCTACCCTCACGTTCCGGCCCAGTTCGTTCAGGTCGATATCCACATGAACGATCTTAGCCTTGGGGGCGAAGCTGGATGGTTTGCAGGCCACTCGATCGTCGAACCTCATCCCGACCGCCACCACCAGATCTGCCTCCTCGACCGCCCGATTGGCCCAGAAATGGCCATGCATCCCAATCATCCCGAAGGAGAGGGGGTGCGATTCGGGCAGGGCGCTGATACCTAGCAGGGTGGTGAGGACCGGGGTATCGGTCTTCTCGGCGAGCTCTCTTAACTCCCGATAACCAGCTGCCTGAACAACCCCGTGACCCACCAGCAGGACTGGACGCTCTGCCTCGGACAGCAGTTGGGCGGCCTTGACCACCTCGTGGCTATTGGGCTCCGGCGGTTCGGGGAGCTGATGCACAAGCCCGTTTGCCGGCCGACGATATACGGTGCGACCGTTCTGCACATCCTTGGGAAGGTCCACCACTACTGGGCCTGGCCGACCGTCCCGGGCAACGTGGAACGCTTCCCTCAGTACCGCTGCCAACTCATCCACATGCCGAACGAAGTAGCTCCGCTTGGTGATGGGCTTGGTGATGCCAACCGTGTCGACCTCTTGGAATGCCATCTTGCCCACGGAACTGGTGGCAACCTGGGCGGTGATGGCAACCATTGGAACCGAGTCCATGAAGGCGTTGGCGATTCCCGTCACCAGGTTGGTTGCCCCCGGCCCCGAGGTCGCGAAGCACACCCCCACTCGTCCTGTTGCCCTGGCGTATCCGTCTGCCGCCATCGCGGCGTTCTCCTCGTGGCGCACCAGGATGTGGCGCAGGGCAGGGTAGGAGGGCAGAACGTGATAGAGAGGGAGCATAGCCCCGCCAGGGTAGCCGAAGACGGTATCCACACCCTCCGCTAGCAGGCTCTCGCAGACGATCGCCGCGCCGGAAAGCTCGGTTCCCTCGGTTGAGCTCGCAGGGGTCCGATTGGAAAGCTCGGTGGTTTCAACAGCCATTGTGGCACTCTCCCCAAGAATTCGTTCACCACCTGCCCCAAAGCTCTTGGGTAACGGGTCCTGTCGTCGCTCACCCGGTGGCTCAGACAAACAAAAAATCCCGTCCCAGCTAGGGACGGGATTTCGTAGATCCCGCGGTACCACCCTAATTAGCGCACCGCTCACTCGTCGGGGTACGTGCTCATACCCCCGTCTAATCTAACGGCGGACGGGGCCGGCCAAGCCTACTCGGTGAGGGTGCACCTCAACCTTTCGGTTGGCAGCTCAGGAATGATTTTCAGCGGAACCTTCACATCCGGTCACACCAACCCCGGACTCTCTGAGTGGAGGGTACCCGCCTACTCGTTTCCGTCAAAGCCTTTGGGCAAGTGGTATTTGATTGCACCGCATGATAGTGACATTTGGCACGCTTGTCAAGCTTTTTGGGCGGCAAATTCCTGGGGATTCGCCCACAGCCCCTGCGAACAAAGGAAGGCACCGATTCTGCATGCCGCTCTACCCTGAAGCGGCGGAGTGGCCGAATGCCGGCATAGGGCCGTCCGCCGACGGGAACGTTAGGGTCGTCTTGACCTACTGTTACTTCGGATACTTCGGAAGGGACGCCATGGCTCTCACCGCTGCAGACATCTTGATCGAAGACATCATGGATTGGGGAGTCGACACGGTCTTCGGCCTTCCCGGCGACGGGATAAACGGGATTATGGAGGCTCTCCGGAAACGCAGGGACCAGATCCGCTTCATTCAGGTGCGCCACGAGGAAGCGGCCGCCTTCATGGCGACCGCCTATGCCAAATACACCGGTAAACTTGGCGTATGCCTCGCCACCTCCGGACCCGGAGCCATCCACCTGCTGAACGGGCTATATGACGCCAACATGGATAGCGTCCCCGTTCTGGCGATGACCGGGATGACCTACCACGATCTCATTGGAACCCATTACCAGCAGGACGTGAACACGCAGGCCCTTTTCAAGGACGTCGCCATCTTTGACGAACGCATCATGGGACCGGCCCACGTTTCCAACATGGCCCACCTGGCCTGCCGGGCGGCTCTCAGCATGAAGGGTGTGGCCCACATAACCTTCCCCACCGATCTCCAGGAGATGGAGTTCGATGGTCTGCGCTCCAAGCGGAACATTCCCAAGCACACCTCCGCCAGTTTCCAGCCGGCCAAGCGCCAGGCCAAGCCGGAGGCGGTGCGCGCGGCCGCCGAGATCCTGAACATGGGCAAGAGGGTTGCCATACTGGTCGGTCAGGGCGCCCTGGACGCGAGCGACGAGGTGGAGGATCTGGCAGACAGATTGGGAGCGCCGGTAATAACCGCCCTTCTGGGTCTGGCGGTCCTGCCAGGCAGCAGCCCCTTTAGGACCGGTCCCCTGGGGTTGATCGGCACCCTACCCTCCGAGAAGGCCATGGAGGAGTGCGATACCCTGCTGATGGTCGGTACCTCCTTTCCATATATCGAGTTTCTACCTAAGCCGGGCCAGGCCAGGGGGGTGCAGATCGACATCAACCCCGAAAGGATCGGACTTCGCTATCCGATCGAGGTTGGGCTGGTGGGCGACTCGAAGCTGACCCTGCGGGCCCTGTTGCCTCTGATCCAGCGAAAGCTCGATCGCGGCTTCCTGGAAGCGGCACAACGGAGGCTCGCCCAATGGGAAGAGACCATGGATGACCGCGGCTACCAGGATGTGGAGCCGATCAAGCCGCAGGTCGTGGCTCGCATGATCTCCGACATCGCGGAGCCCAACGCGATCATATCCACCGACAGTGGAACAGCCGCCACCTGGATCGCTCGCCAATTGCACGTCAAGCGGGACCAGAAGTTCTCGGTGTCCGGCAACCTGGCCACAATGGCCTGTGGTTTGCCCTACGCCATCGCCGCCAAGATCGCCTATCCGGACCGGCAGTCCATAGCCTTCGTCGGCGATGGCGCCTTCACCATGCTGATGGGAGAGATGGCCACAGCGGTCAAGTACAACCTGCC
>DAHXJB010000048.1:0-4056 GCA_027372455.1 Chloroflexota bacterium
ACGCCAGTCCAGATTTCCGGCCAGGTGATTCTGCCCAACTCCTGTTTCATCTTGGGCAGTTCCTCTTTGGCTCCGGGTATGTCGATATTACTGACCCTGAAATACCAGACCGTGTAGAAGAACGCTATGGGCAGCAGACCCCATAACGGCAGGTTGAACAAGAACCACTGAGCCCACGAGATGTGAACGTTGATGGCCTGGGCCAGGTTCCCGACCAGCATCATGTTGGAGAAGGCGCTGGTGAGGAAGAGAGGACCGTGGAACAGCGGAATCACCCCGCAGATCAACAGGATCAAAGCCGTGTTGAGCCTCTTGCTCTCGGGTAGGTGCTCCCTGCCCCTCATGAGCGAGGTGACGCCTTTTGCCAGGGGAAGGAAGAGAGCGCTCTCGTTAACGACCGGGAGCACTACACCTATCATGACGACAGAAGCCGACATCCCAGCCATCACTTTGGTGGCTCGGGCGGACTTCAGGCTATTGGTGACCATCAATGCCACTCGGGCTCCCAATGGGGTGGCCATCATGATCGCCGCGAAGACGAACGCGCCTATGGCAAGGAAGGACTGGCTCCCCGCGAAAGCGTCGAAGGCGTCGGGGATCTTGTAGCCGGCCAACAGCACAACTAGCATGGGCGCCGTGAGTCCCAGGACGGCCCTGGGTAGCGACTCAAAGGCCGCGCAGATGATGAACCAGACGAACACCGCCAGGACATTCTGGCCCACCGGCCTCAGCCCCGGCAGCGTCGGGGCGAAGTGAAGGCCGAACAACAGGGCGAAAGCAACCACCAAGGAGACGAGCTCCTTGAACGGCCATGACTCCTCCGCTTCACGCTTTTGCACTCCCGTCGCGGCGACGGATACCGAACTCATGTCAGCTCACCTCCTCGGCCCTGCTGGGGCCGCCGCTTCGAATTCGTGCCACATTTCACTATATCTGGGGCAGAACTTCTATCGGCTGCACGATAAATCGGAGAGGGAAGGCGAAAGGCGACCGATAGTGGAATTAAGCAAATATGGTTAACGTTTAACCTGCTATCGCCTCTCGCTAACAGCTTCCTTGGCAGCGGTACGCCCGCTGAATGGCAAATGAGGGTCGTGGAGCAGCCCTATGGACTCGAGAAGTGCGCTAGATGTCCGTTGCGCTGTGCGTCTAATCATCCATGTACTGCAGCGCCTCGGCCGGCCGGAGGAAAGTGATGCCCTTCCGGTCCACTCGGATGACGCCATCTTGCGCCAGCCGGTTGAGAATCTCGCTGACCGTCTGCTGGCACGATCCGATCATTTCTGCGATCTGCTCCTGGGTGAGCCTCACCGGGATGGTGACAGGCTCCTCCCCGGAGGCGCGGTCGGCAAGGCCGGGATAGCTGAGGTAGACCAGGGCTTTTAGCAGGCGAGTCGTCACGTCGCATACCATCAGGTTCTCCACCTGCTCACAGAGGTACCTGATGCGCCGCCCCAGAACGTCCATCACCTTCGTGGCGATCGAGTAGTGGTGGCAGAGAAGAAGGTCGAGGTTGGCCTTCGTGATCTCAAAAAGACAGCACGGGGTGAGCGTCTGCGCGTTGCACTGTCTCCCCTTTTCGCCGGTGCCCACCACCTCAGCCAGGCCAAACATCTCTCCGGCTCTGCGGGCGAAGACGATGCACTCTTTCCCCAAAGTGTCGTTACGGAAGATTCGGACGCTGCCGCTCTCCAGGTAGTACGCGCAGGTAGCCGGTTCACCCTGCACGAAGAGGTACCGGTGAGCAGCAACAGCCCGCTTTACGGCCAGGGACATGAACTCGTCCCTCTCCGCCGGGAGATCTCTAAAGAAGTCGCGTTCCCTCAGGTGCCATAGCGTCTCCATCGACGGCTTCCGGAACCCCGCTGCCGAGAAATGCACCCATCTACACGAGGTGATTGGAAGAGGCCACAGGGAAGCAGTTAGCGCTTCCATTTGTGCAAGTTAGCACAAGGCTCCAGCCGCGTCAAGCGGCCCTGCACAAGGTTTTGGGGCTCAGCTCTTGGGACGCTTAAAGATCAGTAGACCCGCAGGGGATGCTCCGCGGTTCACGGTGCCCACCAACTCCCAACCATCCTCTCCCGCTTGGCTCAGAAAAGTGTGAAGGTTGTGGCTATCCGAGTCTGGAAGCGCCTCGCCGTTCACCAGCTGAACCTTTGGGGCATCGTCTCCAACCCATTTGGCAACCAGGTACTCCCACTTCTGCATCTTTCCCTCCCGACATTTTACGACGAGGAGTGCTCCATCTCCTCACTACGCCCCTCTCCAATCGGAAGCGCCACCTTCAATTTGAGACCGGGCAGCTCTACTGTTGCCACTCGGAGACCGGCTTCATCTCCATTACCTCGAGAGCCGCCAGCGCTGCGTGGGGAGTCTCAATAGCCGGCTGCACTCCTTCAAGCGCATCCACCACCGGGATCAGTTGGCCGTCCAGATCCCCTTTTGTCAGGGCCCGTAGCACGTGGTGTGCTCCCTCGCGCAGCCAGACCGATGACGACCTTCGCATCAAAGCCCGGAGCAACGGGGGCACCCCCTTTTCTCGCAGCGTGATCAGTCCCACGGCTGCCAGCCACCGCACGCCCGGCCCTCGGTCCTCGAGTGCGGCGACTAGAGCGGCCGCTGCCCTGGGGTCTCCTATCTCCGCGAGTGCCTTGGCAGCCTCCCACCGAGTCCATCTGCCGCGGGCCCTCAAGGCCTCGATCAACGGGGGCACCGCCGGCCGGCCAATGACCACCAGCGACTCACGGGCCCGTTGCCGGACCAGACCATCCCTGGAGCTGAGATCTCGAACCAGGAGATCCACCGAATCGGCCATCGCCCGCTCTCTTGGCCCTACTGCCGAGTCAGCAGCTGCATCTATTTGCCGCATAGTTCACCATCTGCTGGTTTCCAGGTATCAAGAAGCAGTCCAATGTGGCTGAACCACTATCGAACCCAACACGCTCATTTCCAGTTAGAGCGAGTTATATTCATTCAGATTATATCTCACCTCAGGAACTCGTTTATCTGGGCGGTTGCCCTCGCGGAAGGCATGGTTCACAGAAACGGCGAGACATAGTAACAGTAGGGGCGACCGGCCGGTCGCCCTGGTGGCTCCAATGGTCCATCCTGGCCCCAGGGCGAGCGCCGCTCGCCCCTACGACTGGCACACCGTCGCTGAACCATGCCCTCGCGGAAGTCCAAGAGGCACGGACCTTGCGCCACCCGTGTGATCCATACTCCCAAAGCGAGACAACCCATGCGCGACGAGGCAGAAGAGCACTGGCATCAACTTGATACCGGCGGTGCTCTGTCGAAGCTGCAGACGGGGTGGGAAGGACTTCCCGAAGACGAGGCGGCACGCCGGCTCACGCGGTACGGTCCCAACGAGCTGCCAGCGGAGGAGAGGGTTCGGCCCGTTGCCATCCTCCGTCGCCAGGTGAAAAGCCCCCTCATCTACATCCTTCTAGTCGCGGCTGTAGCCGCCCTGGCCCTGGGAAAGTACGTCGACGCCGGCGTAATCCTGGTGGTGGTCGTTCTCAACTCCGTGGTTGGCTTCGTCCAGGAGTACAAGGCTGGGCAGGCGATGCGAGCCCTGGCGGAGACGCTGGCGCCGAGGGCCAGGGTCCTTCGCGCCGGCACGGAGCAGGAGATCGACGCTCGAATGGTGGTACCCGGCGACGTCGTCCTCCTCGAGTCAGGGGTCAAGGTGCCCGCGGACCTGCGTCTCCTCCGGGCCTTTGACCTCCAGGCCGACGAGTCGATACTCACCGGCGAGTCAGTCCCTGTGGCCAAGCAGCTCGAAGTCATCCGCGACCCGGACGCTCCCCTGGGAGACCGGGCTAATATGGCCTTTACAGGGACGAGCATCGCTCGGGGGAGAGGTGCCGGCGTGGCGGTCGCCACGGGGATGCAGACCGTCTTCGGGCAGATCTCGGCACAGGTGCGTGGGGTGGGAGAGGTGGAATCCCCCCTCCAGTTGCGACTGGATCGCTTTGCCCAACTGATCGCCGGACTGGTGCTCGCGGTTTCGGTTGTGGTCTTCGGCCTCGGGCTCGGCCTGGGGGAGAACCCGTC
>DAHXJB010000050.1:0-4156 GCA_027372455.1 Chloroflexota bacterium
GGCGTCCAGGACGGGGGCGTTGTAGCAGAGGGTCTTGCCGGAGGCGGTGGGCGTGACCACCACCAGGTGCTTGCCGCCCTGGACGTGGGCGATGGCCTCGGCCTGGTGGGAGTAAAGGGCATTGATGCCGCGATCCCGCAGCACGGCGACCAGCCGCGGGTCCGTCGCCGGGGGGAAGGGTGCGTAGACGGCCTCCCGGGCGGGGATGCGCTGGTGGGCGGTGATGCCGGCGGCGAACTCCGATGCGAGGAAGGCATCGACGGCCTGGGCCAGGTTCATGGGACGCCTCGCGAGACTGTGTTATTCCTCTTGGTTAGACCGCAACTGTTTGGCCCTATCCTGCAGCTTCTGGAAGTAGTCGCTGCTGATAATCTCCTCGACCTGCTTCGTCTTCCTCGTCTGATCGATCTCGATCGTAGCTCTTTGACCTGCTCGCGTAACTGATCCTCTCGGGCCTTGACCTCGCGGGCCATGGCCGCGAAGACGCGGCTCAGGGTGGACACCTCATCCGATCCGGCAGAACGGCTCAGAGAGGCGATCTCCTCGTCCCGATGCAGGTGGTAGCCCACAGCTCCAGGTTGGCCACTCCATCCGCGGTGCCAGCCGCGATCGGCACCGCGTAGGCGTACTTCCTGGTGATAGAGCCGTCGACTTCTCGCCAGTCGTAGTAGCCGGAAGCCTCGCGTCCGCCCGTGGAGGCCTGCAGCAGCGACCAGAACCGGGGCAGGTTGGCCTCCAGAGTGCCCAGGTACCAGCCCTCTTGCGCCGGGAACTTGTGAAGATCTCCATCGGGCCCATGTCGAGAAGAGCGGTGTATCCCGTTTCCCCGACAGGTTGGACGGCCAGCCGGCGGAACTCGTCGCTGCCTCTCAGGTCGGCCAGGGTCATGGCGGGATGGGCCCGGATGTAGACTTCGACCAGCCTGCCCACGTCCGTTGCCTTCTGCTTGATCACCTCCTCGCCCAGGGTCTCAAGGGCGCTGGTGCTGTCCTGGACGGCGGCGTCTCCCAGAGCGACACTGCTCTGCAAGCCGTAGCTGCCCACGGCCGCGATGTTACTGAGGGCGAGGAAGCCGATCACGGCAAGGGAGACCACCGTCAAGGTGAGAAAGACCGCGAGGATCCTCACCGTCAGGCCGAGCGTAGACCACAGCGTCTGGAACGCTCCAGGCTCCTATCGTTCTACGGACCGTCGGGCTGCTGAGGTGCCGAACGTGACCTGGGCGAAGAGCTTGCCGGACATGTTGAAGCATATGCGCGCGGGCCTGATTAGTCAAAGCTTCCGTGACGCGTCCGTGACGCCTGCGGCCCGAGGACCGAGGGGAACGTTTCCGCTGGGGAGGGTGCGGGTTACCCGAGACGTGGCCCTCCACCATCGTGGGGTTGCTGGTGGATTGCCAGGTGCACGCCAGCTTTTTGGCCTACATAGCTCGGTGCATCGGCATATAATTGTAGTAGACGTGTAGACGTACGAACGCATCGGCGGTGAATCGGCGACCAGGAGGCGAGCGAGTTGCGAAGGATGACCGTGATATTCGAGGACGAGGAGTTGTACACCGCGGTGAAGGTGGAGGCGGCGCGTCGAAACCGGCCGCTGAAGGATCTCGTGACCATGGCTCTCAGGGAATGGCTCGAAGCCAGGGAGGATGAGGAGCTGCTGCCCGAGATCGAGGCGGCGCGCGAGGAGTGGAAGGAGAAGGGCGGTATCGAGGCCGGTGACTTCTTTCGCCAGGTGAGGTCCGAGGGGAAAAGGCGCTCGAATGCCGTTTAGAGTCGAGATAGCTCCAGCCGCCGGTCGTGACCTGAAGCGTCTTCCTCCTCAGGTTCGGAGCCGACTGGAGCCAGTGATTCTCGCGCTGCGTGACGAGCCGCTGCCGCGGGGTGTGCGGAAGGTCCAGGGTGCGGAGGACAGCTATCGGGTGAGGGTCGGCGACTATCGGATAATCTACGACTTTCACGAAGAAGACAAGCTGGTTGTGGTGCTTCGGGTGGCGCGGCGATGGGAAAGTAGCTATCGTGGCATTTGAGCCACTTGGGGGTTCGTTGGCTGCCGTCCCTAACGGTCGTTTTCGTCCGGCACATCATCGAGTATCCAGTCCTCACCCATATCATGACATTCCCGCATGTCCCAGGCCGGGTTGCAGCCTCCTACTCCATACCATTCGCTGAGATTCCCTCCCTCGTTCAGGAGCCAAGCATGGAGCTCACTTTCCAGATCTGCCTCCCACCAGCCTGAGGGCTCGTCAAGGTGGCTGGGTGAGACTTCCATCGCGCAATCGACTACGCTCAGATCACCTTCTTGGTTAGCATCATCCTGGATCTCGATCTCTCCATCGTCGGGACAGCCGTAATCCCCGTGGGTGACAATCCTTTCCATTTCCGGCCACACATCATCAAAGCCGTACTCCTTGTCGAGCCTCTCAAGTTCGACGATCTCCCGCAGATCCTCATCCAATGCAGCCCACGCCTTTGCTTCATCCACCAGCGTCGGTAGCTTCCCGAACTCCCGCACGACCATGAAGGGGCCATCCCTGCGAGCCTCATGTAGATTGGCCTTGTCGAAATTGGCACCAAGGATGCAAGCACGACGCAAATCTGCTCCCCGAAGATTTGCGCCCGTGAAATCGGCATCACGAAGATTGGCGGCAAAGAGCGAAGCATCCTCGAGGTTAGCACCACGAAGGCGTGCGCCTTCTAGATCCGTCCCGAACAGGTTTGCGCGCGCGAGGTTGGCGTTATCTAGCACAGCCCAACGCAAGTTAGCATCGATGAGGCAGGCACCAGTCGGGACGGCGTATTTCAGATTGGCCAGATTCAAGTTAGCACTCTTGAGGTTTGCCGCCTCCATATGGGCCATTCTGAGATCCGCTTGCAGGAGGCACGCACCTTCCATGTCCGCTCTCGCTGAGTGCGATCGAGATAGATTGGCATTGGCGAGCCGAATCTTCGCAAGAAACGCTCGCCGCAGGTAGGCTCCCTCAAGGTTTGCACCAGCAAGATCGACTTCGTGGCAGGTCGGGCGCTCCCCAGCTTCTGGATGTACTACATGCTGTCTGTGCTTCTCGTGTTGTGTATGCCCGGCTTGACAGGCACAGGCAGCCCTTCGCTGCCTAGGCATCGGAGTGGTTCGTTCGACTTTCAGTCACGTTGCGCTTCGTCTCCACCGTCGATTACAATGATTACAGCCATTACAATGTAAGCGAGCCCCGAACGGGAGGCGAACGGATGAGCAAGGTGGTGAGTCTGCGACTGAAAGACGACCAGGTGGAACGGTTGGAGCGGGCAGCCCGGCGCATGGGCAGGCCTCCCTCCTCGGCGGCCATCGTGCTGCTGGAGGAGGCGTTGCGGATGAGGGATTTTCCCTTCATAGAGTTCCGGGACACGATAGTGGGCCGGCAGGCCTACATCAAGGGCACCCGCTTGCAGGTTTGGATGGTGAAGCTGATAGCGAACGACCTCGATGGGGAAGCGGAGAAAGTGGCCGCGTACCTGGAAGTGCCGGCCATGGAGATACAGGCGGCCCTGCGCTATGCAGAAGCCTTCCACAAGGAGATAGACGCCGCCATCGCCGACAACGATCGGGGGCCGGAGGAGCTGAAGAAGCTGCTTCCGAACCTCGAAGTGTTCACCGTAGACGTGGATGCGGCTGCTTCTTGACGCCCACCTCTCTCCCGCCCTCGCGCGAGAACTTCGGAGGAGGGGGCTGGATGTGGCTACGCTCCAGGGCTCTTGGAGTGGTGGATATCTACGAGCCCCCGACGACCTGATTCTGGAAGTGGCCTACGAGGATCGCCGGGTTCTGATCACTCGAGACAAGAATACGATTCCGCCACTCCTCATGGAGTGGGCCGAGACCGGTCGACATCACGCCGGGGTCATACTCGTTCCGGAGCAAGCTTTTCGGCGCGGTGGCGTTGGAGGTCTCTTGAGAAGTATCCTCCAGATTGAGGAGGCCAGCGGCGACGATGACTGGGAGGACCGGGTGATGTACCTTCCGTCCGCCTAGCAGGTGCCCTCGTGGTACAATTACTCCAGAGAGACCCTGTGACAGATGGGGGCTTGGGGTGCGGTCGAGCGTCCCCGGCCCCTTTTTAGCGCATACTCATCGAGGCCGAATTGACCCAGGACAGGATCCGTAACTTCTGCATCATCGCCCA
>DAHXJB010000056.1:0-9710 GCA_027372455.1 Chloroflexota bacterium
TAGTGAGCGACGAGGTTGCTACCGATGAAACCGGCGCCCCCGGTTACCAGGACAAGACCGTATCTCTTGTCACTCAACACCTTCTCTTCTCCCCGACGAAGACTGCCGACAACTGCCCCTCCCGTCACCCAAAATCGAACCGGAAGGACTATTCGAGTGGATTGATTTATCGACCGATCGATCCAACCACGCAGCTAAGTAGTGTATCAAGATCAGGACCAGGGCAGACAGCTAGTAGAATACTCCATCGATCCTGGCCGCTGCCGTCTCAAGGACCCCAGCCATCTTGGAGTGGATCTCATCGATCGTCTCTCGGCTGCTGATACCGCGGTTGATGGCTGCCTGGTTGGTCAGGATCACCGTTTTCAAGCCGAAGCGACTGAGCTCCGACAGGGCCTCCACGGCATGGGGCAGGAAAGTGAACTCATCCCAACTCTTGACGTGGTCTGGCCGGTTGCGGTTGATCACCACGTCGCGATCCACGAAGACCGCCTTCACCTGCGATGTCCCCCGTTGGCTACGCCGCTCCTAACTCCTCTACCACCGCCGCCTCCCGAAGTGCTACAGTGACGAGATGATCCAAGATCAGATGAACGTCCTCGGCCTGCTCAATCCGGCGGCTCTGAACCACCACGCATATGTCCACCATGCCTTTGAGCCTGCCACCCGGCTGCCCGGTGAAGCCCACCGTCCTGGCTCCCATCTTCTGGGCCACCTCAACAGCCCGCAGCACGTTTGGAGAATTGCCGCTTCCGCTCAAGGCAATCACGAGATCACCTGCCTGCACCAGGTTGGATAGCTGCTCAGAGAAGACATCCTCGAAGCTGACATCGTTGCCCCAGGCGGTTATCAACGGCACGTTGTCGGTAAGAGCGATGGCGCGGATTCTCCTGGCCCCAGGCTTCAGAGAGGTTTTGGCCAGGTCACAGGCCATATGAGAAGCAGTCGCGGCGCTTCCTCCGTTCCCCACTAGAAACAGCTGACGCCCCTCGTCCCTGGCCTCTCGCAAGGCTTCCACAACTTGCCAGATCTCTTTCCTGGGTAGACTCTTGATCGCCTCCACCACCTCGTTCAGGTAGCGGTCGACCGGGTCCACTGCTCCTCTGGCCTTTCGATGCCCTTTCTCTTGTTCGGCGCCCAAGGTAGACCTCCAGCCCTTGACCAATGTCGGTCGGAAGGCATAGCTTCACTGGATAGGCAACTACCATGCCGGAAAGATGGAAGCAGATGGAGGTTGAAAGCCGCTGCCCACGCCGGCCTGGGCAGGACGGGCTACACCGCTTGGCCCGGCTGTTGAAGATCTCGCCAACCCATCAGGGTTAGGCCGCGTCTCCAAAGGCCGAAAACACCCAGAAGGCACACCGGCAAGATCCAGGTCAGGTGGAAGACCACAGCAAAACCGAGTGCCAGCTCCCTTTCCACCGCGAAAGCGCTCAGGGCAAGTACCGCAAGATACTGATAGACCCCCAGGTAGCCAGGTGTGGACGGAGCCACCATTCCGAGGTTGGTAATAGCCACCACCAGGGCCGCCGCCCAGAGTGGCGCCTGAATGTGAAAAGCCAACTGCGCGAAGTAGGCGGAGAACACGGTCACGATCCATATTCCTGCCGTCGCCACCATGATACGCAGCAGCGGGCCAACCCCCTTCAGTCCCTCCATACCCAGGCAGAGGGCGTCCGCCCACCTCTCGATCAGATCCTTGCCTGGGAATCGGGGCGCACTGGAGAGCAACCTCAAGAATAGGCTGCGCCACCGCGGATACGCCAGGAGGATGCAAAGCACCAGCAGAGCGATGCCGCCGATACCCACCAGAAGACCTGAGTCACCGATCCAGGAAGGCAGGTCAGTGGTCGGAAGCACCACGGCCAGAAGCACTGCTACCCCGACGACATCCAGGATCCGGTCGAGGGCCACGGTCGACAACACCGCCACCGTGCTCACCCCCTCCACCTTCGCCAGCATGTAGGTTCGCGCCAGTTCCCCCAACCTTCCGGGTAAGACGGTATTCACCAGATATCCCACCGACATGCTGTAGAGCAGATTCACCTGGGACACCCTGCCTGCCGGAACCAGAAGCATCTGCCATTTCAGCACCTTGAGCCAGAGATCCAATCCTATGGTCAGCAGAACCGGAATCAACCACCAGTAGTCGGCTCCGCCCAGGGCGTCCCAGAATCTGCTCCACTCGATGTTCCAAAGCAGCAGCACCACGCAAACTCCGCTGACGGCGATCCCCACCAGCAGCCTGATCCGCCCCTTCCGGCCAGCAGACCCTCTATCTTCGCCGTCACTCAACTGCCAAATCCCTCCGGCTCTCGACTCATCGCGGGGCTGTCCCCCGCCCAGTACTTGCCCAACCTAAGAACGTCCATCTGAGCCTCTCGGTCACCCCCCGGCCGCGCGGCCAGCGAAAAAGGTAGACGAGAAGAGGGATACCATCCACAGGTAGCATTGGCTTGGGGAAACACCGACACAACCGGCTTCGAGAGAAGAGCGGGGCCGGAACCAACCCCACCCTTCTCAAGGCTATCGGGAAATCCTGGACCGGCCTCGGCAAACCGCATCGAGCGGCTGCACTGCTACGAACTCGCGACCTTCTGCACCCTGACGGCGCAGACCTTCAGCTCGGCGATCTTGGCCACCGGATCGTGGGCCGAGGTGGTAAGGGCGTTGGCCGGTGACTCCGCAAAGTGGAAGTCCATAAACACCACCCCCTCCGGCACCGATGGCGTCACCTGCGCCGTACCCTCCGCCCGGCCACGGCGGGACGATACCCTCACAGCCTCGCCATCGGTGATACCCAGTCGGGCGGCATCGGACGGATGGATCTGAACGTACTCCCGATCGATCAGCGCGTTCAGCCCTTTCACCCTCCTGGTGAGGGTGCCGGTGTGGTAATGGTAAAGTCTCCGGCCGGTGGTGAGCAACAGAGGATACTCCTCATCCGGCAGTTCGGCTGCCGGCAGATAGCCCACCGGCGAGAAAAGCCCTCTGCCCCGCGTGAACTTCCCAACGTGGAGGATGGGCGTCCCGGGGTGATCGACAGCCGGAACCGGCCACTGCAGTCCGACCTTCTCCAGCCGTTCGAAGCTGATGCCGGCGTAGGAGGGGGTGAGGCTTGCAATCTCATCCATAACCTCGGCGGGTCCCGCTTGCCGGAAACCATCGGCCAAACCGGCCGCATCACCACCGATCTTCTGGGCCGTCCGGCGCGCAACCTCCTGCACTATCTGCCAGTCTGGTCGCGACTCCCCGATCGGATCGATCGCCTTGCGCACCCGCTGCACCCGCCGCTCGGTGTTGGTGAAGGTACCATCCTTCTCGGCGAACGAAGCCCCCGGCAGCACCACGTCGGCCAGCTGGGCCGTCTCCGAGAGAAAGACGTCCTGAACGACCAGGAGGTCCAGCGACTCCAGAGCGTGCCTCAGGTGGTTGATGTCGGGGTCCGACACGAGAGGGTTCTCCCCCATGATGTACATCGCCTTAACCTGCCCGGCATCGATGGCCTCCACCATCTCCGGCATGGTCTTGCCGGGCTCAGAGGGCAGTCGACAGCCCCAGGCGTCCTCGAACTTGCCCCTGGCGCTCGCCCGCTCCACCTTCTGGTAGCCGGTGTAGACGTCGGGCAGGGCGCCCATGTCGCAGGCTCCCTGGACGTTGCTCTGGCCCCGTAGAGGGTTGACGCCGGCGGAGGGCTTGCCCAGGTTGCCGGTCAGCATGGCCAGGTTGGCGATCGCTTTGACATTGTCGGTTCCTGATGTGTGCTGGGTGATACCCATGGTGTACAGAATGGAAGAAGCCCCACCGGGCCGCCCAGCCGCCGTCGCGTACATCCGGGCCACCAGTACGATCTGCTCGGCCGGTACACCGGTGATCTTGCTCACCAGTTCGGGGGTGTACTCCTCGACGGACGCCCGCCACACGTCGAACCCCTCGGTACGCTCCCCGATGAAGGCGGAGTCCTGCAGCCCTTCCCGCAGGATCACGTGGGCAAGCCCGTTCAGCAGCGCCAGGTCGGTGCCTGGCCGCAGCCGAAGCCAGAGGTCGGCGATCCGGCAAAGATCGATCTCCTTGGGATTAACGACTATCAGCTTGGCACCCTTCTGCCGCACGGCCTTCCGGACCTGAAGGCCGATGATCGGGTGCGCCTCCGTCGTGTTGCTGCCAACGACCAGCAAGCAGCTGGCGTCCTGGATCTCGCCGATGCTGTTGGTCATAGCGCCGCTACCGAAGCTTGTGGCCAGACCGGCCACAGTCGCGCTGTGTCAAACACGGGCACAATGGTCTACCGAGTTTGTGCCCATCACCCCCCTCGTAAACTTCTGGAAGAGGTAGTTCTCCTCGTTGGTGCACTTGGCAGAAGCGAGACCCGCGAAAGGGGCTCCGCCGTCGCCGCCAGGCCGCGCGTACTCCGCTAGCCTCGAGGAGACGAGATCCAACGCCTCTTCCCAGGTCGATTCCACCAGCTGTCCGTCTTTCCTCACCAGCGGTTTCGTGAGCCGGTCGGGATGGTTGATGAAATCGTTGCCAAAGCGGCCCTTCACGCAGAGGGACCCGCGGTTGACCGGGCTCTCCCGATCCCCTTCGGCGCCCACCACCTTGGACCCGCGCACCTGGAGCATGAGGCCGCAGCCCACGCCGCAGTAGCCGCAGACCGTCTTGACCTTACGAGTGGGTTGCTGGTAGCCCTTGACAGAGATAGCGCCAACAGGGCATTTCGCCTCGCATTGGCCGCAGCTCTCGCAAACAGAGGTAATGACGGGCCGGTCCATGAAGGTACCGATTTTCGTCGAATACCCCCGGTTGACGAAGGTGATGGCCCCTAACCCCTGAACTTCATCGCACACCCGCACGCACTTGCCGCAGAGGATGCACTTGTTCATGTCGTAACGCAAGAAGGGACTGGACTCGTCCACCGGCAGAACCCGTGTCGTCTTGGGGAAACGATTCGGGCGCGCCCCCACGTAGGCCGCAACCTTCTGCAGCTCGCAGCGGGTGTTCTTCAGGCAGGTGAGGCAGCTATCCGGGTGGTCCGCCAACAGCAGCTCCACCTCAGTCCGGCGCGACGATTCCACCAGCGGACTGTCGGTCCGCACCTTCATCCCATCGGTGGCGGTAATGGTGCAGGAGGAGGGCAACCCACGCATTCCCTCGATCTCGACGATGCATAGCCGGCACGCCCCGTAAGGGCGAAGATCCGGGTCGGCACACAGGTTCGGTATGTAGATGCCCGCGGTCTGGGCAGCCTCCAGCACCGTCATACCAGGCCGAGCCTCTATCTTGTGTCCGTCTATGGTCAGGCTGATGGTAGACAAGAGCGGCCTCCTTACGACTTGATGACGGCGTCGAACTTGCACACTTCATAGCACGTAGCGCACTTGGTGCACTTGGACGGGTCTATCGAGTGAACCACCCGTTTTCCACCCGTGATAGCCTCCGACGGGCAGTTCCTGAGACACACCATGCAGCCCGTGCACTTTTCAGGATCGATCTCGAAGTGCAGCAACTGCCGGCAGACCCCCGCGGGGCATCTCTTGTCGATCACGTGGGCCTCGTACTCATCTCGGAAGTAGCGGAGAGTGCTGAGCACCGGGTTAGGTGCCGTCCCACCAAGGGCACAGAGGGAGCCGGCTTTCACCGCATCCCCCAATTCCACTAGCATATCTATATCCTCAGGCTCGCCTTTCCCCTCGGTGATGCGGACCAGCGTGTCCAACATTTGCTTGGTCCCCAACCGGCAGGGAACGCATTTGCCGCAGGATTCGCTCTGGGTGAAGGTGAGGAAGAAGCGTGCGACGTCCACCATGCAGGAATCCTCGTCCATCACCACCAAGCCGCCACTCCCCATGATAGCGCCGATCCTTGTGAGATTCTCGAAATCGAGAGGCACGTCCAGGGAACTTACAGGGATGCATCCACCGGAGGGTCCACCGGACTGGGCAGCTTTGAACTGCTTGTCTCCGATGATGCCCCCACCCATATCGTAGATAATCTCCCGAAGGGTGATCCCCAGAGGGACTTCGATCAGGCCGGCCTGCTTGATCTTGCCGGTCAAGGCGAAGGTCTTGGCCCCTTTGCTCTTATCGGTACCCATGGCCGCGTACCAATCCGGGCCGTTGACCAGAATGGCCGGCACGCTCGCCAGAGTCTCCACGTTGTTGATGGTAGTGGGCTTGCCCCACAGACCCGACTGGGCTGGGAAGGGAGGCCGCGGCCTGGGCATCCCTCGTTTGCCCTCGATAGAGGCGATCAGTGCCGTCTCCTCACCGCAGACGAAGGCGCCAGCGCCCTCCTTGATCTTTATGTGTAGGGAGAAGTCCGTGCCGAAGATGTGGTCACCCAGCAGCCCGTACTGCTCGGCCTGAGCGATGGCCAGCTTCAGCCGGACGATCGCCAGGGGGTACTCGGCTCGACAGTAGATATACCCTTCGCTGGCACCTATAGAGTAGGCCGCGATGGCCAGCCCCTCCAGCACCGTGTGGGGATCCCCCTCCAAGACGCTCCGATCCATGAAGGCGCCCGGGTCCCCCTCATCGGCGTTGCATATCATGTACTTCTGAGGGCCGGCCGCCCTGTTGCAGAACTCCCACTTCATCCCGGTGGGGAAGCCGGCGCCACCCCGTCCCCGAAGCCCGGACCGCTTCACCTCGTCGATCGTCTGCTCCGGCGTCAGTTCGGTGAGCACCCGGTACAGGGCGGAGTAGCCGTCGTTGGCGATGTACTGATGGATGCTGGTGGGATCTATCAGGCCGCAGTGGCGTAGCGCCACCCGCCGCTGTCCCTTCATGACTGGCAGATCCTCGAAGCGAGGGATGCCATCCACCGAATCCCCGCCGATCACCGCCATCGCCAGCTCTGCCAGCGGCTTTCCCTCGATCAGGTGGCCCTGAACGATCTTCTCGACCTTCTCAGGCGTGACGCTGCCATAGGAGATCCGTGGCTGCCCCGGCATTACCACGTCCATGAGCGGCTCGGCGTAGCAGGTGCCTATGCAACCGACCGCCTCGATGCCGGCGTCCAGGCTATGCTGCGCCAGGCTCTCCCTTACCGCCGCCTCCACGTGGTTCGCGCCGGCCGCAATACCACAGGTGCCCATGCCGAGGATGATCCGCGGCTGCTTGCTGGTCTGCAACTGCTGCCAGAGCGCCAGCGATTCGGCCCTTAGTTCCGCAAAGGGCGGCGCGACCGCTGCCATGCTTGCCGGGCTCCCACGACTGAAGCGATCACCCGATCCCCCCATTTCGGTCATGAGGCGCACCCCCGTTCCTGTACCTTACTTGCCGCTCTCAAGCAGCTTCTTCACTTTCGTCGGCGTCAAGCGGCCATGGACCGACTTTCCGACCACCAAGACCGGCGCCAAGCTACATGCCCCGAAGCAGGCGATCTTCTCCACGGAGTACTTGCGATCCTCGGTAGTCTCGCCGGCCTTGACGTTCAGTACGGACTCGACCTCTTCGAGGATTCGCTTCGCCCCCTTCACATGACAGGCGGTACCTTGGCAAACCTTCACCGTGGTTTCCCCTGGCGGCGTGAGCCGGAACTGCGCGTAGAAGGTGATAACCCCGTATATCTCGCTCGGAGAGAGCTTCGCGAAGCGGGCAATCTCCTCGATGGCGGAGGGTGGTACGTAACCGTGTTTTTCCTGCACCTGCTGCAGAAGGGGAATCACAGTCCCTCGCTGACCTTTGTACTGGGCGAAAAGATCATCGAAGGAATCCGGGGTTGTTGACATGCCTACACCTTCTTTCCTAGGAAACCTCATCCTTCCACAGGCGCCGTCGCACTTCAGTCAGAAGGCATGGGAAGAACCGTGGGGAACAGCCCAGCGGCGGCTCCTTATACTACGGCCACAGAGAAGGGCTGTCAAAACCGCTGGGCTCCGCCCACCTCCATTGCCACCTGTATCACCTCGGGCAGGCTTAAACCTCGCTCTCTGGCTATCCGGGCGCAGTCCTCGAACTCCGGAGAGAAGCTGACCTTCCCCTGGAAGGACTTCACCTTGACCCGGATGCGCCCGAGAGGGGTGTCCACCACCTCGATTCGGCGTTCAGCGGTGATGCGACTGGTTCGGGTGATGCGCGCTCCCAGGGTGGTGGTCTCTCGCAACACCATCGCCGCCAGTTCCGACTCCCTGTCCAGCGGCGCAATCACGCTGAGCATGGTGGCCGGACGGTTCTTCTTCATCTGGATTGGAGTGAAGTAGACATCCAGCGCCCCCGCCGCAAACAACCGCTCCATGGCGAACCCCAGAGCTTCCGCCGTCATGTCGTCCAGATTCGCCTCGATGAGGGACGTCTGCTCCACCGGCACCAGGACACCCAACGGCTCTCCCACCCACAACCGAAGGGCGTTGGCCCAGGGCAACTGTTTGGTGCCGAAGCCATATCCAACGCTCCTGACCCGCATGTCGGGTTGGCGGAAGGTGGCCATGGACGCTAGGATGGCCGCCCCGGTCGGGGTCACCAGCTCAGCCTCCACGTCCAGTGCTCTCGTGGGGGCACCAACTCGAGAAAGTATCTCCATGGTAGCGGGGGCAGGGACCGGCAACAGACCATGGGCCGTCCTGACGGTGCCTTTGCCGGTGGGCAGGGGCGAGGCGAACACGCTCTCCACGCCCAGCAATTCCAGCCCGGCGACAGCCCCCACCACATCCACCAGAGCGTCCACCGCCCCAACCTCATGGAAGTGGACGTGGTCGACCGGAACCCCATGAACCTTCGCTTCGGCCTCCGCCAGGGTCTGGAAAACGGCTTTGGCCTTCTCGCGAACCGAGGCGACAAGGGAGGAGCCGTCCAGGATGCCCAGGATGCTGGCCAGGTGGCGGTGCGGCTGCGAGATGGACGGATCCAGGGTCACCACGGCGTGCGTTCCGCTGATCCCCTGTCGCTCCACTCGATCGAGACGCAACTCATAGCCGGCAAGTCCCAGCTTCGCCACCTCGGCCCGAAGCTCTTCCGGGTCGACACCGGCGTCCACCAGCGCCCCAAGGATCATGTCGCCGCTGATCCCGCTGTAACAATCGAAGTAGACGATCACCTCTTTGCCCCCAACAGTTCGATCGCCCTGCCGGCCAGGAAGACCGAGCCGGTCACCAGCACCAGGTCATCCCGTGCCGCCAGTCCCAGTGCTCGATCGAAAGCCGCCGCCGGATCGGCCACCGTCTCCACGGTGGAGTAACGCCCCATCTCGCGGGCCAACAGCTCCAGGCCGGCAGCTCTGCGATGCCCCGAACTCGTGGCAATCACCACGACCGCGGCCGGTCCCAGGGCATCGGCCATTCCCGCGATGTCCTTGTCGCCACTCGCCCCGAAAACCAGGATCAGCCGCCCGTACCGGAACTCCCGACGGATAGTCTCGATCAACCGCCGGGAGGAATCGCCATTGTGCGCCGCATCCACCACCACCTGAGGATCTCGCCGCACGAGCTGGACCCGACCGGGCCACTCCACTCGCACCAGCCCGCGACGGACGGCCTCCGCATCCACGCGGAAGCCCTCCTCCCGCAGCAACTGCAGCGCCGCAACAGCGGTGGTGGCGTTGTCCTTCTGGTGATCCCCGAGCAGGGGCACCCGCGCACCTTTCACGATCCCACGGGGCCCGATCACATCGAAGCTGCCCTCGTCCGCCCCCGCAACCCAGCGCCAGTCACGTCCCACCTCGTACAGCCGCGTCCCGCTCCGCGAGGCTGCCCGCCGCAGCGCCTCGAGCGC
>DAHXJB010000185.1:0-1806 GCA_027372455.1 Chloroflexota bacterium
TCGCAACTATGCCATCGGGACGCCTGAAGGTGGCGTTCACGGGGCATACGGGCACGCAGGGCGGGTTTTCGCACTGCATGCAAGGGTGTGGGACAAAACTGCGAGAAACATTGGGGAAGGTGCCGGTGGTTTCCGTGATGACCGGCCGGTAAGCCATGCCCGGGGGGAGCTTGTTCTCGGTGATGCAGGCTATGGTGCAGCCCTGGCAGCCGATGCACTTGCGCTGGTCGATTACCATCGCCCAACTACGCTGCTCGATGGGCTTCGCGAGGGCCCTCTTCAGGTCCTGCATCATCCGAACCACCGGGTCCTCACCCGCGGCGGGCGCGGGTACCGAGGGGATCTCGGCCAGCCCTTCCGCGGGCTTCGCCTGGGGAGATGGGGCGGCGCTTGCCACCTCGCCGACCACTACCGGCGCGACCAATCCAGCGATGACCGTGCCGGCGAACTTCAGCAGGAAGTCCCGCCGGGATCCTTCGCTCTGGCCTTCATTGGCCGGTGCGGTCCGCTTGCTTTCCGTTGCCATGCGAACCTCCTTGTGGAATCTCTGAACGCGTTGAGGGCACGGGGATAGGCAGTAGACACGTGGAAAGGGTAGGGGAAGGTGTCTCAGAGGGTAACTAGGAAAACTCCCAGGTAGGGGCCGGGGAAGTTCCCTGCTCTCCCGGTGTCCGGGTGTTCGGTCGTGAAGGTGAACTCGCGATGGTGGCAGGATCGTGGTGAGGTCGCAGAATGGCGAAGATGCGCGCCATACCTCGGCTGCGGATCGGCAAATTGGCCACCGAGCGGGGGTTGACGCTCAGGCACAGGGACCTGCAAGCTTGCTCATGTCAGGAGATCCCGCCTCAGCGCGTACTTGATCAGATCGGCGCGGGCGTGGAATCCCATCTTGCGGAAGACAGCGGCCCGGTGAACATCGACCGTGTTCCGGCTCAACACCAGATTCTCGGCGATCTCCCGCACCGTCTTGCCCTGCGCGAGAAGGATCAGAACCTGTCGCTCCCGCCCCGTCAACGTATCCCATGGATCCATGGCCGCCGTCTCTGCCGGCTTCTCGCGGTACTTGGCGAGGACGGTACCGCTGACCTGAGGGTCCAGGAACTTCTTGCCCTCGTGAACGGCGCGGATGGCCCATACCAGCTCCTCTCCCTCCGACTGCTTCAGAACGTATGCGTCGATGCCCGTGTGCAGTAGTTCGTGCAGGTATTCGGGATTGTCGTGCTGGGTGAGCACGAGTATTTTCACGCCTGGATGGCGCTCGCGCAGGAGCCCGGCCAGCACAAGGCCGTTCATTCCCGGCATGCCAATGTCGAGGAGCACGATCTCCGGTTGCACCTCGTTAGTTTTCGCCAGGGCCTCTTCACCGCTGGAGGCTTCCGCCACCACCGCGATGTCCGGGTATAGTTGGAGGAAGGATCGCACTCCGGTTCGCAGGATAGCGTGGTCGTCCACCAACATCACACGAATGGACGAGACGTTACTCATGAGGCACGCTCCTGGGATTGTCCAGGCGCTTCCGGCACGGCACGCGGCAGGGGTACGGTGAGGACCACCGTGGTCCCCTGGCCCGAAGCTGAGTCGATGCTCAGCGTTCCACCCAGCAATGAAGCTCGCTCTCGCATTCCCAGAAGACCCAGCCCGCTGCCGGTGTCGGACTCACTCGGGACGAGGCTCGGGGCGAAACCGATCCCGTCATCCGCCACTTGGATGAAGAGGTAGTCAGGGCGAAAGTCGATGACGATGACGGCGGAACGCGCCTCGGAATGGCGCACGATGTTCTGAAGCGCCTCCTGAACGATACGGAAT
>DAHXJB010000077.1:0-2765 GCA_027372455.1 Chloroflexota bacterium
GCTCCCCGGAAGATAGGGCATCACGCAGAAGCTGAGTTCTAGCCTCGCCCACCAACTCGCTGAACGTACTCAGGGCTACCAGCTGTCGGTCAGTGAATGCGTCACCCCATGTGTACATACCGTACATTGGCAGGCGGTCAACATCGTGACATGGTGTCGGCACTCTCTCTTCGGGTTTCCATTGTGGCCGGGCACTACGTGCCACTGTGACATGTTCCTCAGAGGGCGGCAGATACAGCCGTGTCTTGGTCCCTTGCGCAATCATCGCTAGTGGCAAGAGGCTCATGCGCTGGGCCTGAGCTTCCGAGCGGATGTATGGCAGAGTACCTACAGCGCCACAGACTGGACACGTCGCTGCTCTGTTCTTCATTGTTCCTTCGGGGGGCATACCGTGGCCTGTTCTGACGGCGAAACTAATCGTCCGACTGGCGCGGTCGACTATTGGCTCTATCCACGCTCTCCTATCCACTTTGTTGGACAGCCAGAAGGACCTCACTAGCGGTCTAGAACCGCGAAACATGTTGCGAATGAGTCAAGTTTTCACGCGGCGAGTTTGGCCTTCTCCACCGAGCGGTCGATGGCCGCCGCCAGCCTGTCGAAGGACTGGCGCAGACCGGCATCGCCCGACGGTGTTTCGGACAGGATGGAGGCGAGGCCCGGCCGCAGGATGCGTAGATAGACTCGGCTGAAGAAGAGGGTGACCCGCAACCCCTCGTCGGTCAGCCGGTAGCGGTGGGTCCTGGGAAGGCGAGCGATCAGTCCGTGCAGCCGAAGGCGCCTCAGGTCGTAGGTCATCCTGCCAGGGGTCATGTGGCTGGGGTCGATGCCCAGCAGCGGAGCTAAGAGCTCGCGCAACTCTCCATTGGAGAAACCCTGGGGCAGGAGACAGAACATCACGAGGGCGTGGAAAAGGGCCTGCACGCGGGCGTCAGCGAAGGGCAGGGCGGAGGCCCGTTGACCCTCCACCTGGACCGGCCGAGTGACCTTGCGAAACCCGTCTTTGCCTATGCGGCAATCGTGGCTGACTCGTTGGACGTCCAGCAGACGTCGATTGGCCTCAAAGCCCACTACCCGCAGGGCGGGGAGGTTGTGCAGCCGCTTGCCGATGCCGAAGTCTCGGGTGTTGTTGATGGTGGTCTCGGTGCGGAGAGCGCGGCCCTCCTTGTGATACTGCTTGATCCGGGAATGCTTGTAGTCGATATGGAGCGAGGGGGTCACCCCCTCGGTGATGACCCGAGTCCGAAAGCGCCCGGGGGTACGCTTGGTCACCCTGCGGGCGAAGATCAGTTGGACCTGGTCCGGCCTGCCGATGTCAAGGTTCTCGCGGATCACCTCTTCGAAGAAGACGCGCCCGCTCAGGGGGCGGTCGATGGCTTGAGTCAGGGCGAACTCCGCCTGGAGGATCGACACGTCGTACCGGTAGCCCGCATCACGGTCCTCCTGGGTGAAAGGGTTGGGCAGGTAGGCCAGCCACTTGCGCAGCATGGTGTCGATCAAGGTGGCGTCCAGTTGGTCGGATGTCTCCTGGAGGCGAGATGGATCGGTGCAGGATAGGAACCCGTTGTCCAGGGCCTCATGGGCGATCCCCTGCCTGGTCAGTTGGCGCTTGGCGTACTCGTGGCCGTTGATGTATAGCTTGGCGTTGTAGGGGAAGTAGGAGCAGAACTTCAGGAAGAACGGCCCGAAGTCCCGGTCTACGCCGTAGAAGTAGTAGTGGTTGACCATGGCGGTGGAGGGGACTATCCAGGCGTAGGACTTGCCCGTCTCGGGATGACGCCGCCTCTGTGTGCGGAAGACGGCGGTCTTCTCCTGGGCCTTGCCCACGAAGACGATCCCCTCCTCACCTTTGAAGTTGGCCAGGTGTTCGGCCGCGATCTCATCCTTGCGCTGGCCCTTAAGGAAGGTGACGACCGGGATCTGGTGCCCCTTGGTGAAGCGGTCGATGGCTGCGATGAAGGCCTTGGTGATGGGGTCCATCAGGGCAGAAGAGGCGAAAACATGGCCGCGGTGGAAGCGGAAGAAGGACACGACACCGCGGTCGCACTGGAGCCGGGGAACGTATACGTTGAGGTACATGCGGTCGATGCTCTCGACTTCCAAGATCACATGATCCTTAAGGATTTCGGCCACAGTCCGTGGTACAATCATCTCGTCCTCTGGTTGCAGCATGGCCTTTCGGGGCCAACCGACCGCTACGCGGTCTTAATGGAGCAGGTTAGCCTGCCCTTCTTTGGCCTGCAACCAGAGGTCTCTCGTTGCCCGACAAGACCCCGCCTAGCGGTACAACTCGTCGGTCTGAGGCGAAGCCTCGTTAGAGCTCGTGCTTGGATTCCTGAAAACGCCCGAGGATCCCGCAATGAAGTGGGTGATCGATGGCCTGGTCCTTGCCGCAGAAGATGACGATCAGGCGGAGGCCTTCCTGGTGGGCATAGCCACCGACTGCGAACATCCTGCCAGAAGGGAAGCTATCGGCGGCCTGCGGGCGTTGGCATTCGCGGGTAGAATACGGGCAGCGGAAGCCCTTGCCGATATTGCCGGTGAAGATGGTGTCAGCGCGACCGGGGACGAAGACTCCCCTTGAGCGAGTGCACGAGCACCGGCCACACGTATAATCGACTTCCACGGGCATGCAGGTTACAGTCTCCTGGCAGTTCGGCGACCGCCACCCACTCCATACGGGGTGCTGGAGCAACGTCCTTTAGGTCGCCCACTTTCGGCGGCTATCCGCTCCAGCTCGGAATGGTCTACGCTGATAATCGTCGTCT
>DAHXJB010000099.1:0-4097 GCA_027372455.1 Chloroflexota bacterium
ATCCATCCAGGGGCCAAGATCGGGGAGGGCTTCTTCATCGATCATGGCATGGGAGTGGTAATCGGGGAAACCGCTGAGATCGGGGATAATGTGGAGCTCTACCAGGGTGTGACGCTGGGCGGGACCAGCACCCAGAAGGCCAAGCGGCACCCGACGCTGGGCAACAACGTGGTGGTCGGCACGGGAGCCCAGGTCATCGGGGCCATCACCGTTGGGGACAACGTCCGTATCGGCGCGGGTTCCGTGGTGGTTAAGCCGGTGCCGCCTAACTGCACTGTGGTTGGGGTGCCGGGGCGCGTCGTGGCTCGATTGGACCCGGCTAACGGCACCGTGGAGAAGCTGCCTGATCCAGAGGCCGAGGCTATCCACTGCCTCCATCGGAAGATCACCGAGCTTGAGCGCCGATTGGCAGCCCTGGAGGGACGAAGCTTCGAGGAAGGAGACAAGGACTCACTCGGTGAGGAGTTGTCTCTCGGGTCCACAACATCCCACGACTGGGTGTGAGGAGGGGCCCATGGCAATAACCAAGGACATGACTATCCAGGAGATCGTCTCCAACTATCCCAACTCTATCCCTGTCTTCGAGCGCTACGGGCTCGGCTGCTTCGTTTGCCTGGCCGCCGAGTTCGAGGATCTGGAAGCCGGGGCCATCGTGCACGGAGTCAATCTGGATGATCTCCTCTGGGATCTCAATCATCTGGAGACTCAGCCCTGAGTGACTCGTCGGATATTCAGATCTCCAGCAACCACCACCAAAGCTATGACGAGCTGCTGAACTGCATTCGATGCGGTCTTTGCTTATCGGTATGTCCCACCTACCGGGAGGCGGGCACCGAGACCAACTCGCCCAGGGGTAGGGTGGCGCTCGTCCGCGCCGCCGCCGAGGGCAAACTGGAACTCAGCCCGAACTTCGTCGATCACATGTATCGATGTCTCAACTGCGGTGCCTGCGCCGCCGTGTGCCCATCCGGGGTGGAGGCCCAGCAGATCGTCATCGACGCGCGGATCGAGATCGACAAGAAACTGCCGCAGCCGGTCGCCAAGAAATGGATCTTCGAGGGGATGCTCCCCTCCCCAAGCCGATTGGAGGCCGCGGCCTGGCCCCTCCGCCTGTACCAGAGATCGGGGCTGCGCTGGTTGGCCGAGCGAACGGGTGTGCTGAAGTTGCTCCCACACCACCTCGGTCAGGCAGCTCAGATGCCTCCCACCCTGTCCATCTCCCCACTTCGACGGCGGTTGCCCGAGGTAACCCAGCCTCACGCTCAGCGTCGGTATCGGGTGGGGTTCTTCCTGGGATGCGCCCAGAACCTCCTGTTCGCCGAAAGCAGCGCGGCCAGTGTGCGGGTCCTAGCCCACAACGGCGCCGAGGTTATCACCCCCAAGGACACCGTCTGCTGCGGAATGCCCGCCATGTCCTACGGGGACCTGGACACGGCGCTGCGGCTGGCCAGGAAGAACATAGATCTCTTCGAGCAGGCCGGGGTGGACGTCATCGTGACCGACTGCGCTACCTGCGGCGAGTCCGGCAAGCAGTACAAGGAGTGGCTCAAGCACGATCCGATCTACGCCGAGAAGGCCGCCGCCTATAGCGCCAAGTTCCGGGACATCAGCGAGTTCCTGGCGGAGATACCCCTGGACGATCGGCTAGGCAGGGTGAAAACCAAGGTCACCTACCACGACCCCTGTCACCTGGTGCGTGGTCAGGGCGTCTCCAGTCAGCCGAGGGATCTGTTGAAAATGATCCCCGGCGTGGAGTTTACCGAGATGAAAGAGGCCAATTGGTGTTGCGGTGGGGCAGGCACCTACATGCTGACTCACCACGAGATGTCCATCGGCATTCTGGATCGGAAGATGGCCAACGCGGCCGCCACAGGCGCGGAGGTGATCGCCTCGGGTTGCCCCGTATGCCAGATGCAGCTGGGAACTGGAGTACGAAGAGCCAAACTCGCGATGCAGGTGACCCACCCGGTGGTGCTGCTCGACAAGGCCTACCGGAACAGCCTCCGCTCCCAATCTGAGGGCTGACATCTAAATGAAAGCTGAACTGATTCAAAGACTCCGCCAGATCGTAGGGGAGAAGTGGGTTCTCACCACACCGGAGGACCTGATCTGCTACGGGTACGACGCCAGCTACCTGCAGAGCCGGCCCGGGACGGTAGTCCTCCCGGCCACCAACGAGGAGATCTCCCTGATACTGAAGCTGGCCAACCAGGAGCGGATACCCATCGTGGCCAGGGGCACCGGCACGGGCATGTCGGGAGGCTCCATCCCCGACGAGGAGAGCATCGTACTCAGCGTAACACGCATGAACCGGATCAAGGAGATCGACCTGGTGAACCTGGTGGCCGTGGTGGAGCCCGGCGTAATCACGGCCGATCTCCAGGCAGAGGTGGAGTCGAGGGGACTGTTCTATCCGCCCGACCCGGCCAGCCTGAAGCAATCCACCCTGGGTGGCAACGTAGCCGAAGGGGCTGGGGGTCCACGTTGCCTGAAGTACGGCACCACCAAGGACTACGTCCTTGGTCTGGAGGTGGTGCTACCGACCGGGGAGACAATCCGCACCGGCGGGAAGTTGATGAAGGACGTGACAGGCTACAACCTGACTCAGCTGTTCGTCGGCTCGGAAGGAACCCTGGGGGTGATCACCGAGATAGTTCTCCGACTAGTGCCCAAGCCCGAAACGAGACGCACCGCCATGGCCATCTTCCCGAGGCTGGAGGACGCCACCCAGACGGTGACCAACCTGCTGGGAGGCGGCATCCTGCCCTCCACCATCGAGATCATGGACAACACCACCATTCGAGTGGTGGAGGAGTACCTGAACATGGGACTCCCGGTGGGGGCCGGGGCAATCCTGATTATCGAGGTAGATGGTCGGGAGGAAGCCATCGTGCCCGAGATCGAGCAGGTGGGCCAGGTGTGCGCGCAAAGCGGCGCTTCCGATGTGAAGGTAGCGACCACGGCCGATGGAAGCGAAGCCCTGTGGAAAGCCCGTCGCGCCGTATCCCCCGCCCTGGGGAGGTTGGCTCCCGCCAAACAGGGGGAGGATATCGCGGTGCCTCGCAGCGCCATCCCCGAGATGGTGCGGCGCATAGGTGAGATCTCCAAGCGACACGACCTTGTCATACCCGTCTTCGGTCACGCCGGGGACCGCAACCTTCATCCCAATCTACTGTTCGACACTCGGGACAAGGAGATGATGGAGCGCGTTCACCTGGCCGCTTCGGAAATCTTCGCCGCCGCCATTGAGCTGGGCGGTACCCTCTCGGGGGAGCACGGGATCGGCCTGGTCAAGCAGCCCTACATAGCCCGCAGGTTGTCCCCCCCGCTGTTGGAGCTGATGCAGCGGATCAAGATCACCTTCGATCCCAATAACCTGCTCAATCCTGGTAAAATGATCTACCCGTGAGGTGATATCCCATGCCCATCTACGAGTATCGTTGCCACGGTTGCAGGCGCCGAGTCAGCGTTTTCTTCCGTAGCTTCAACTCTACGCAGGCTCCGGTTTGCCCGCGGTGTGGATCCACCAACCTCACCAAACTTGTGTCCCGTTTTGCCGTTATGAAATCGGAGGAGAGCCGGTTGGAGGATCTGGCCGATCCCAGCAGCCTGGCCGGACTGGACGAGAACGATCCGAAGAGCATCGCCAAGTGGGCCAGGAAGATGGGCCAGGAGATGGGGGAGGATCTGGGGCCTGAGTACGAGGAGATGATCGATCGGATGGAGGCCGGCGAGATGCCCGACGACGACGCCATGGGCGATGGTGTCGGCCTGGACGGCGGCGCATCCTTGTCCGACGAACTGTGACGGGGAGACGTATCCAACGGGTGGCGAGTGGAATTCCATTACGTCATGTGGATGGTGGGTGAGGCAATCTTCAAGAACCCTCCAGGCCCGGTCCAGGGATGGACCACCCTCACAGAGAGAGCCGGGCACGGGCTGGAGCCCAACGAGGACGTCCTGAGGGACACCGAGGAGAAGTGATTCCCTCTCCCTTTGGGGGAGAGGGAGTATCTGGCGTCCGGCAGCCCTCACCCCGACCCTCTCCCAAGGGGAGAGGGGGTTTTCGTAATCGCCTCTCCCCTTGGGAGAGGCCG
>DAHXJB010000126.1:0-6318 GCA_027372455.1 Chloroflexota bacterium
CTGCAAGCGCCCAAGGTGCTCCTCTCCAACTATCCTCACCTCACCATCATCATCCCCTTGGATAGACCCACGGCCCGTAGGGCCGCCGAACTGAGAGCAAGCTACCGCCTCTGTTTGAGGACCCATCCATTACAGCTGAAGTGCTGACACGGACGAGGACTAGGGTTCAGTTTCGGGCTGTGGACAGCAACCGGCGTCCAATCAAGGTTGAGATGGCAATTGCCAGCGTCCAACTCGAGGCCAATCCATAGAGGAACAGGCACAAGGCTCTTGGAGGCTCGGAGTAGATGAATGCGGCGGCGGTGCCGGGCAGAGTGCCGCCGATCCTCTTTGCGCTGCTGCTCCAGAAGTACATCGTCAGCGGCCTGACGGCGGGAGCTGTGAAGGGGTAGAGTCATCTTAGCGCCGTCCCTCCTGCCAATGAAACGCTCCCGCGCGCTGGATTAGCCGGCACTCAGCTGCGTCATCTGTCCCACAGCAGATCCTCTCCCCTCACAGCCTGACACAGCTCTTTCTGCATGGCGAGGTCCACAACCATCATGTTTTCGCTATTGATACTATGTTGTTCTACTACTTGCATATGTGCTATGCTCCATCTATCATGAACATGCTGATTGTTGCCTTACATCTCATTATCAGCAGGACCAGGGTGGAGTGAACTGACGGATTCCAATGGGCGAGCCCAAGTCTTTGGAAAGGGGTGGCTGAGCAGTGAGCAAAGGGTCTCCTCGTTCCGCACTACTGACATGGCCGGCCATTATCTCCGTGATCCTGGCTCTTCTCTTCCCGGGGTCGCCACAGACGAGTTACGGGAAGGAGCCGGATGGGGGGCCAACCTCCTATTCGCAACAGGCTGCACTTCACGGCAAACGCCCCCCTAAGCCACCATCTCTCGTCAAGTCGCGCTCCAAGCTGGACTCTCGGCTCTCCTCTCTCGCCACGAACCGCACCCAACCGCACCTTGCCCAACCCGATGCGATGCAACCGGGGGGCGGCAGGGTTGCCGGCAGCCCCGTTCGGGTTCTCGTCAGGGGCGCCGGCAACGACGGAGGCAGGGCGCAGGCCGCGGTGATCAAGGCCGGTGGACGAGTGGAGGCCGCCTATGGGGGACTGGTCCGAGCGCTCGTGCCAGTAGACGCCCTGGACGCGCTGGCCGCCGGCAACGAAGTGACCTCCGTCGACCTACCTGTTCTTCCCGAGCCGGATATGGTGCAGGGTGAGGGCATCGCCGCGACCAATGCGGGAAACTGGCAGGCCGCAGGAATAACCGGGGCAGGGGTCAAGATCGCCATAATCGACATCGGGTTCGCCGGCCTCGCAGAACGGCAGGCGACCGGCGAGATTCCTACCGGGGTAACCGTGCAGGATTTCAGCGCGGGGGCTTACACCACCGAATCCAGCCACGGAACCGCGGTGGCTGAGATCGTCCACGGAATGGCTCCGGGCGCCAGCCTCTACCTACTCCGCATTTACGACTTGGTCAGCCTCGGTCAGGCCAAGGACTACTGCAAGAGCAACGGAATTCAGATCGTCACTCAGTCTCTCAGCTGGTTCACGACCGGACGGGGAGACGGCAATGGCGCGGCCGGCACCCTGGACAGCATAGTTGCCGATGCCAGAGCCAGCGGGATCCTCTGGGTAAACTCAGCCGGAGACTACTCCCGCAGCCATTGGAGCGGAAGCTACGTCGACACCAATACCGACGGGTGGCACGATTTCGCGACGGCAACCGACGGTTCCACGGACGAAGGCAACACAGTCAGCGTTCCCAATGGAGCCGAGATACGGGCATGGCTGCGCTGGGACGACTGGCCGCTATCGGCCAAGGACTACGATCTCTACCTGATTAAGGCAAGTGGCAATGAGATCGTGGCATACTCGACCCGCAAACAGAACGGCACTATTGACCCCACCGAGTACCTGGATTACACCAACAACACGGGGTCCACCCAGGACTTCTACCTGGCCATTTACAGTCCGAGCGACGCGCCCACTCCAACCCCCACCCCAACCGTGACGCCAACCCCAACGGCAACGGCCATAGCTACTGCCACGAACACGCCTACAGCTACCGCGACAGCTACGTACACACCAACGCCAACCCCGACGGCTACAGATACGCCGACACCAACCAATACGCCGACAATCACCCCGACCGCCACTGAAACTCCAACAGCTACCAATACGCCAACCATCACCCCTACGGCTACCAGCACGCCCATCCCTACCAGCACGCCAACCATCGCCCCGACAGCGACTGAGACACCAACAGCTACCAATACGCCAACGGCGACCGCGACAGTCCCGACGGCAACTCCGACCGATACGCCAACCATCACCCCGACAGAGACGTCGACAACCGCGCAATTGGCTCCTCAGAGGGCTGTCCTGATGGTTGCCTACCAAGCCGCTCCGACTGTTACGCCGAAGTTTTCCCCCAGAATGGACCTCTTCGTCGAAGCCTCCTACAGCCTGCAGTACGCTACCGCCGCGGGCAGCGTGGCAGAGCCGGCCACCTCCCAGAGCGTCGTCTCCGCTGGCGCCGTTTACTGGAAGAGTGACGCGCTGGAAGCGTACAGTTCCCAGGGACCGACCATAGACGGCCGTATCAAGCCCGACATCGCGGGGCCGGACGGTGTAGCCTCCGCCACATTCTCAGGCGGGTTCTACGGTACCTCCGCCTCTGCTCCCCACGTCGCGGCCGCAGCCGCCCTGGTGAAGCAGGCCAACCCCGGCTTCGGTCCGGCCGATCTGCAATCCTACCTGGAGGGACGAGCACTCGACCTCGGGACGGCCGGCAAGGATAACCTGTACGGGGCCGGCGCCCTGCAGCTGCCCAAACTTCCGACGCCGACTCCCACCACCCCACCGGCTGGCAGTGGTAATGGAGGAGGTGGTGGCGGAGGTGGAGGTGGAGGTGGCGGCGGAGGAGGCGGCGCGTCGTCCGAGGCGACGGCTACCCCTACTGCCACCCCGCAGGTGGCGGGAGTCACCCCCGCCGTTCCTACTACCACGGCCACGGGACCATACTCCGGCGCCATCGACAGGACGGCGCCGGTGGTTCCAGCCCCCGCGGCTAACATTCAGGCGGTGATACCTTCCGCACCTCCCGGTGGCGTGGCGCCCGTTTCACCGGGTGGGACAATCGCCCTCATTCCACCGACGCCTGGAATAGCGTCGGTTGGGGGAAGCTTCGCCCAAGGGCCGGCTGCTGGGGCTACCATGGTCTTCAAAATAAGCAACCAGGGATTGGACGGCCAGCTTCAGCCACTCGTTGTGAGGTTCGAGCCAATCTCAACCCTTCCAGCCAACACCTCTCTTCCTCCAAACAGCGTCGTGATCAGGGTGTTCAGCCTGGAACTGATGAATTTCGACCCCAACTCCAATAGCGCCACGGCGATGACCGATCAACAGAAGGAGTCGACCTCCCCGCTTGTCCTAACCACCGGTCTCAGCGCCTCGGAGTACAACGCCCTGCCCACCCTTCCTGATGGCTCTCGAGACAGCTCCAGCTTTGCCCTCCTCAGGGTAAGACCCGACGGACAAACCGTGTTCATCCCCACCGTCTGGATGGCTGATCCGGCGCCTTACGGTTCGATGGTGGCGGAGTTCCAGGCCAGGTCGCTGTACGTGATGGCAGTGCTACCCCAAACGGCCAGGAGCGTCCCAGCAGACGAGAGGTACTTCCCCCAAACAGGCTTCAGGGTGAACCTGGATAGCTTCTGGAGCTACTTCCAGCGGCGGGGAGGTGTGAGGAGTTTCGGCTACCCGGTATCGAGGGAGTTCACCTTGCGTGGCTTCACGGTGCAGCTGTTTCAGAGGGGAATGCTGCAGCTGATGGCCGACGGCTCGGTCGCCACGATGAACTTGCTGGATAGCGGACTGATGGGCTTCACCCGGATAAACGGGAGCAGCTTCCCACCGGCCGAGAAGCCTCTTCTGGATAGCGCACCATCACCCGCCGATCCCGCGTACGCCGATAAGGCCATCGCTTTTCTTAGAGCCAACGTTCCCGACCAATGGGAGGGGCAGCAGGTCAACTTCCTGCAGAGCTACCTCTCGATGGTTAGATATGAGGACGCATATCCCAGGGGCAACGGCGAACGTGCGCTGTTGCCACTTCTGAACCTAGAGCTGTGGGGTCTACCCACCAGCAGGCCGGCCCAAGATCCCAACAATCACAACTTCGTGTACCAGCGCTTCCAGCGGGGGATACTCCACTACGATGCCAGCACGGGGACCACTCAGGGCCTGCTGCTGGGCGACTACTTCAAGGCGATCATGACTGGAAGGAATCTCCCCACCGATCTGGAGAATGAGGCGAGGGGAAGTAGCTTCTACCGCCAGTATGACCGGAGCCGGATGCTCATGCTGACAAGGGGGACGAATCCGCCGGGGAGCCATCTGACGGATGTCTTCGAGCCCGAGAGAACTCAGTGAGTGCAGGCCCGACAGGTCATCCCACGAAGTGATCGACTGAGCATGTCCTTCCTGAAATTGGGCGGGGGTCTGCCCCCCGCCCAATTTGGAACGACGCACTTACGCCATGTGGAGGTGGACACCCACCTGGGTGAAGGCATCGGGCACCACCAGCACCTTGGGATTCTTGCCCACGTACCGCTCCGCCCGCTGCATGGCCTCCGTGAAGTCGTGTGTCGGGATGCAGCCCATGGAACGAGCGTAGCCGGGCTTCCTTGCCCCCGGCATGAAGACGGCGCTGGTTCGCTGATGGGCTATCGCCCCCATGGAGATCATCGACAGGGCATGGAAGGGATGGTAGGCATAGGAGAAGCGATACTTGTAGATCCCCTCGGGATCGGTGGCCAGCTCCTCCTGGAAGCGCATCACCTCGCCGAAATCGGTGCACTCCTGTAGCCTGGCGTATGCCCCCCTGTAGCTGCCGAACCACTCGTCGTTGAACCACCCGTCGCAGATGGCCGGTGCGATGATCACCCCACCCTCGTTGAACACCCCATGGGCGCGGGTAAGCTGAGCCCCGATGGCCTGGAGCATCAGGATCGGGTTTGAGCCCATGCCGGGACCGTAGTGGAAGGAGCGGGGCAGGCCGTAGACCAGGATGTCCGCCTTCCGCTCCAGCTTCAATTCCACGTTGGTCCGCCTGTCAGCCAGCTTCCAGCTCTCCTCCTGCACCGCATCGGGGGCTCCGGCGTACACCCCCAGCACCTGTGCCTTGGTCCCCGTCACCGCGTCAACCACGAAGAGCCGCTTGCCGATCCCCTTCTCGATAGCCTTCCCGATTGAGTCGAACTGCCGCCGCATCAGGCTGCCGGTCCCAACGGGAAGGAAGTCATCCCGATGCATTGTGGAGGGCGTGTGGTGGGAGGCGATGGAGCGCCAGCTGGTGAGCCCGGTGACGCACATCTTGTAGCCGCCGCTGTAGCCCCCGTAGGGGTTCCCCTGGACGTGGCCGATCAGGATCGGCAGGTCGCACTCCGCCATCTCGCGGTTGAAGGTGACCGCGTTGCCCATCTCGTCCCTGCCAAAGTCCACCATCCCCGCCGGGTCCTCGGAGTCGTGCATCAGCAGCCGGTCGGGCCAGAACTGATCCACGATCTCGCGCCCCAGGTACCAGTTGAGCTCCTCCAGGGTGTTCTTCCGGTGGAGCCCCATGGCGCAGATCAGCTTGATGTCCTGGTCTCGAACCCCAGCCTTCTTCAGCTCCTCCACGATCAGGGGGATCGAGACCCGGCGATGCGCCAGCTTGTGCGCCCCGCCCTTCACCCGATCCGGAAAGGCGATCCGCACCTGCATGCCCGGCTTGGCGAGCTCCCGCAGGGGAGGCATCCCCAGGGGATGGGCCAGTGCATGGCGGGTCGCTTCCACGGGATCCACCTCCGGTGGATCCTCCCAGCTCTCCCCGTGGCGAACGATGGCAGCGGAATCGGGGACCTCGACCGGCATCTTGCCGTCGCCGTAGTCGAGTAGCACCTGTTTCATACGGTTCTCCTCCCTAAGCCTCTGGTCTGAGATCGCGCACACAATTCGTCGTCATGCTCGCTTCCGCGGGCATCTAGTACACGGCCACACAGATCCTGATAGCCTGTCATCCTGAGCGTTAGCGAAGGATCTCTTCCGCGGAACGTGGAGATGCTTCGCTTCGCTCAGCATGACAGCTCATATCACCTTCACCGTGTCGGGGCACTAGTGCGGCGACACAATGGTTCTGACCAGTGTCATCCTGAGTACCTCAGGGTTCCGGGAACCCTGTGCGAAGCACAGAAACTTGAAGTTTCTGAACAGGGTTCCGGGAACCCTGTGCGAAGCACAGAAACTTGAAGTTTCTGAACAGCGATAGCG